>JAJFLK010000218.1 GCA_021772735.1 Candidatus Sumerlaeota bacterium
GGCGCGGCGCCCGCCAAGGCGACGACGCAGTTCATCTCCATTGCCTCGGGCGGGCAGCAGGGCATCTATTACCCGACCGCGATTCAATTCCAGAATATCTTCAATGCCTCGATCTCCGGCGTGAGCGTGAACGTCGAGACCACCGGCGGCAGCCTGGCCAACGCCCGCTTGCTCGGCAAAGGCGAGGCCGATCTGGCGACGATGCAGAACGACATCGCGTATTACGCGACGCGCGGAGAACTAATGTTCGACGCCCCAATCTCCAACCTGCGCGGCGTCACGTCGCTCTACCCCGAAGTGTGTCATCTGGTCGCGCTGCGAAGCTCGGGCATCACGTCGGTCGCCGATCTGGCGGGGCGAAAGGTTTCGATCGGCGCGCCGGGCAGCGGCACGGAACAGAATGCCCGTCAGATCCTCGAAGCCTACGGCTTGACCCCCGACGATCTCGGGCTTACCGAGCGGCTCAAGAACACCGAGGCCAGCGATAAACTCCAGGACGGTCACATCGAGGCGGCGTTCCTCACGTACGGAATCGGCGCGGCGATTCTCCAAAGCATCTCAGAGACCATCGATGTCGTTTTCATCGCGCTCGAAGAGGATAAAATTGCGTCGATGATCGAGAAGTATCCCTACTATACGCGGACCGAAATCCCGGCCGACGCGTATCAGGGCATGACCGCGCCCGCGCCGACGGTCTCGGTCGTGGCCTGGCTGGTAGCCCGGGCCGGGCTCGAAGCCGATCAAGTTTATCAAATGACTCGTCTGATCTTCGAGAGCCTCGAAACCCTGCACGGCCCCGGCGCGCCGGCCCGCCTCAAAGCCATCAGCCTGGAGACGGCGCTGGACGGTCTCTCGATCGAACTGCACCCGGGCGCCGAACGGTTCTACGACGAGAAGGGCCTCGCGCCGTAAGTGGCCGACACCGATCCCGGACAGAACTTTGCGCACCGGCAGGGCGACGACGCGCAAGCCGAACGGGATACCGGCGCGGACGCTGACCCCCGCGCGAATACGAGTGCGAACCCCTCGGAACACCTCGCCGCTGAAACCGGCACGCGAAGTCTCCGAGGTGTGGTGGCGGTTCTCGCCGTTTCCGTCGCCGCAGGGATGTCGCTTTTCCACGTCTATGCCGGGGGATTTGGTGCGCTGGCCGATATGCGCCAGCGGTCCCTGCATCTTGCCTGCGCCCTTGTCCTGTGTTTCCTGCACTTCCCTTTCGCGAAGAGATTCCGGGATAACCGTTTTCTTCTGCTGCTCGATCTGGGCCTCGCGGCGCTGGCTGCGGCGACGGCGATCTATCCGTTCTTCTTGCATGAAGAAATGGCTCTGCGCGTCGGCGACCCCAACAGCCTCGATATCACTGTCGGCATCATCCTCACGCTGCTCGTGCTCGAAGCCACTCGGCGTTCGATCTCGTTCATGCTCCCGATCATCTCTCTCGTTTTCCTTCTCTATGCAATGGCCACGCCCGCCATGCTGCCCTCGGCCATCGCCCATCGCGGATACAGCCTGAACCGACTGGCCGATCATATGTTCATGGCGACCGAAGGCATCTTCGGCATCCCGCTCGGCGTCTCGGCGACGTATGTCTTCTTGTTCGTTTTCTTCGGGGCGCTGCTCGAAGCGATGGGCGCGGGTCAGTTTCTGATCGATCTCTCGATCTCCATCATGGGCCGATTCCGAGGCGGTCCGGCCAAGGCCGCCGTCGTCGCCAGCGCGACGATGGGGACGATCTCGGGCAGCTCCATCGCCAACACCGTAACGACCGGCGTCATCACCATCCCGCTTATGCGCAAGATCGGTTTCCCGGCGGAGAACGCCGGCGCGGTCGAGGTCGCCGCTTCGACCAACGGCCAACTCGTGCCGCCGGTCATGGGCGCGGCCGCGTTCATCATGGCCGAGACTCTGGATGTCTCGTATCGCGAGATCATCAAGACCGCAATCGTCCCGGCGATCCTGAGCTATACGGCGATCTTCACGATTGTTCATCTCGATGCCTTGAAACTGGGCCTGGGGGCGATGGACCGGCGCGACATTCCCAAGTTCCGCTCGACGCTCCTGCGCGGCGCGCATTACCTTTTCCCGCTCGGCCTGCTGCTTTGGTTGCTTATTCAAAACAAGACGGCAATGTTCGCCGCGTTTTATTCGATTGTCGCCGGGCTGACGATTTTCGCGTTCGAGGCGCCCATCCGCCACTTCCACAACGCGATCTGGCGCGCCGCCCACATGCGATATGAGGCCGAGGAGATACCGCACCTGTCCGATACGCTTGGCCGAATGAGCCGGGTCTTCGTCACCGCCGCGCGCAACATGATGGGCATCGCTGTGGCGTGCGCCTGCTGCGGCATCATCATCGGCGTCGTGAGCCTGACGGGCCTGGCGGGCAAGATGTCCGAGCTCATCGTCGCGGTGGCCGGGGGCAGCTTTTTCCTGACGCTTGTCGTCTCCGTGTTCGTCGCGATCATCCTCGGCATGGGTCTGCCGACGACGGCCACGTATATTATGATGGCCGCGATGGTCGCCCCCGCCATCCTCGCGGGCGCGGCCGAGGCCGGAGTCGCCGTCCCCGTCATCGCCGTGCATATGTTCGTCTTCTACTATGGGATTGTCGCGGACGACACGCCGCCGGTCGGCCTGTGCGCGTACGCCGCCGCCGGAATCTCCGGGGCCGATCCGGTCCGCACGGGGCTGAAAAGCTTCAAGCTCGATCTGGCCGCGTTCATTCTTCCGTTCATGTTTATCTATAACACCGAACTTCTCCTGATCGACGTACACGCCGGGCGGCTCGCTTTTTTAATCACGTCTTCGATTCTCGGGATGATCGCTTTTTCGGCGGCGATCCAGGGCTATCTCGCGGGCCGTGTGGCTTGGTGGGGACGCCTCATGCTGCTCGCTTCGGCGTTCCTGCTCGTCAAACCGGGATTCGCATTTACGATTGTCGGCGTTGCGTTGTTCGGATTGATTTATTGGGTTAGCCGCCGCGAGGGCACCGCGATGGCAACATGAGCAGGCTGAGAGATCGAGTCCTCATTACATTCAAAAAGCCGGCAGCCCCCGGATTCAAATTTGCCCTGCCCGGGCAAATGTGTAAGATGGGCGTGTTCGAATCACGGCTTCGATCAAGTATCGATTCTTAAGACCCTTCATCCGCAAGGAGTTGATTTGCTCATGATGGCGCAACCTCATCGCTCGCTCTCTGTTTGTATCGCGACCCTGATCGCAAGTTTCATGATATGGGCCGCGCAGCCTGCCCGCGCCGAGCTCGCGTCTGACGCCCTGGCCCGTCAGGTCACGATCAAGCGCGATCAATGGGGCGTGCCGCATATTTACGGCGACAACATCAACGCCACCATCTTTGGGTTTGGATATGCCCAGGCCGAGGATCACCCGATCGGCGTCATGCAGCGCGTTCTGCACACGCGCGGCCAGCTCGCCCAGTTCTTCGGCCCCAGTCAGGTCGATAGCGACGTCTTCATGCATCGGTTTCACATCCACGATTTCGCCGCATCGGAATTCAATTCGCTCGACGCCGAATTGCAGGACATGTTCGATGCGTTCGCGCTGGGGTACAACATGTTTATCGAAGGCCACCGCGATGCTCTGCCGGCGTGGGTTTCGCCGATCACCGGGATCGACGTCTTCGCCATGGGCCGCGCGAGCATCATCCGTTTCGCATTCAGGCCTCGCGGTATTGAAACAGAGATCGCCGAATTCATCGGCCCCGAGGCCGAAGAAAAGCAGGCCGCCTGGCTCGCGCTGAACCCCGAAGAGGATTACGGCTCGAACATGTGGGCCCTGGGCCCGGAGCGCACGACCTCGGGCAAGGCCATCCTGCTCGGCAATCCGCATCAAGCTTGGAAATACGTTTTCTACGAGGCCCACCTTATCGTCCCGGGCGAATACAATATCTATGGCGCCACTTTCTTGGGCTCGCCGATCGTCACGATCGGTTTCAACGAGAATCTCGGCTGGTCGCATACGGTGAATTATCCGGATATGACCGACGTTTACGCCATCGCTCTGGATCCGGACAAGCCGGATCACTACATGCTCGACGGCGAGTCCCACGCGCTCGGCAAGGTTGAATTCGCGCTGGATGTTCGCGGCGAAGACGGCGTCGAGTCTCAGTCTTTCACATTTTGGGAGTGCGACGGCTGGCCGGTCATGAAGCGCACCGAGGATACGATCTTTGTGGCCAAGTCCTCGCCTCTTTACGAAGTCGGGTTCTCACGTCAGTGGTATGCAATGTCGCGCGCATCGAACCTCGCCGAATTCCGCGCAGCGCTGGATCAGAATTCGATTCCGATGTTCAACTCCATCTACGCCGACAGGGAGGGCAACATCCTTTACCATTGGATGGCGCGGCTGCCCCGGCGTCCCGAGGGTCAGGACGGGCGCGGCGTTGTCGCGGTATCGACCAAGAGCCAGATGTGGCAGGAAGTCGTGCCGAACTCCGAGCTGCCCTCCCAACTCAACCCCGAGGGCGGATACGTCCAGAATTCAAACGACCCGCCCTGGTATACGAATCTCTATGAGCCGATCGACCCGGGGGATTTTGCTTCATACTATCCCGAGCCGAATCTGCGCCTACGCAGCCAGCACGGGCTGTCTATGATTCACAATCGAAACAAGCTCTCGACCGAGGACATCCGCACGCTCAAGTACAGCATGCGCATGGTTCTTGCCGAGCGCATCCGCGACGATCTGGTCGCGGCGGTGCGCGCCGACCGAGATGCGAATGGCGATCTAAGGGACGCCGCCCAACTTCTCGCGGCCTGGGACGGAACGAATTCACGCGAGAGTCGCGGGTCGGTGCTTTTCAAATGGTGGTGGAACGCTTACAACGAACTCGTCGAAGAGCCGTGGCGGGTGCCCTGGAACGTGGACGAGCCCGTCAATACGCCGCGCGGGCTTGCCGACGCCGAACGTGGAGTGGAAGCTCTCTCGACAGCGATCGCCATGGTCAACGAGAAATTCGGCTCCATTAACGTCGCCTGGGGAGAGGTCCATCGCCTGCGCCGCGGCAACGTCGATGTCCCGATCGGCGGCGGGGAATCCGGGATCGGCAACTTCCGCGTCCTCAGCTTCAAAGAAGCCGACGATGGCAAGCAGATCGCCAATAGCGGAGACAGCTGGGTATTCGTCGCCGAGTTCGGAGATGTGCCCGAGGCGTGGTCGATCGTCGCATACAGCGAGAGCGAGAACCCGGCGTCGCCTCACCACACGGATCAGAGCGTCCTGTTCGCGGACAATCAGTTCAAGAAGGTCAATTTCACGGACGAGGCCATCGAGAACAATCTCGCTGCGGCATACCACCCCGGCGGGGGCTGAGCCCCGGCACGCGAGCTGAGGGCGGATGCCCCTGGCGAGCGACCCGGCAAATCCCACGTTATCCCTGATCAACGACTACGCATGCTCAAGCTCCGCATCGCGATCATCGGCACGCGCGGGATTCCCGCTAATTACGGCGGCTTTGAAACGTTCGCAGAGGAACTATCGACTCGGCTCGCCGAGCGCGGCCATGAGGTCACGGTCTACTGCCGAAATTACAACATGCCCGAGCGGGCCGGCGAGTTCCGCGGCGTCCGGCTCGTTCACCTGCCGACGATCCGAAGCAAGTATACGGATACCGTCGTCCATACGCTGCTCTGCGCCATTCATACCTGGTCGCGCCGCTTCGATGCGGTCCTGGTCTGCAACGCGGCCAACAGCCTGTTCATCCCGATCGTTCGGCTGGGCCGCAAACCGGTCGCCCTGAACGTCGACGGCATCGAACGCAAGCGCCAAAAATGGAACCTTGCCGGCAGGCTTTGGTATCGGATGGGCGAACGACTGGCGACGCTTTTCCCCAATCGTATTGTCGCGGACGCCGAAGTCATCGCGAACTACTACCGCGAAACCTTCGGCGCGGAATCCACCGTCATCGCCTACGGCGCGAATTCCGAGCGGGCCGAATCGACCGGCGAGCTTGAGAAACTGGGGCTGGCGCCGGGCGAGTATGTCCTTTACGTCAGTCGGCTCGAACCGGAGAACAACGCCCATGTCGCCATCGAAGCCTTCGAGCGCGTGCGGACCGAGAAAAAACTGGCCATCGTCGGCGATGCTCCATATTCGGACTCATACATCGCCGCGCTGAGATGCACGACCGATTCGCGCGTCGTTTTCACCGGTGCGGTTTATGGCCCGGGATATCGCGAACTCCAGAGCCACGCACACGGGTACATCCAGGCGACCGAAGTCGGCGGCACGCACCCGGCGCTGATCGAGGCCATGGCCGTCGGCAATTGCGTCCTCGCGAACGACACGCCGGAGAACCGCGAAGTGCTCGGCGAGGCGGGTCGGATCTACAATTTCAACGACTCGGCCGATCTGGCCGCGCGGCTTCAATCGATTCTCGACAACCCCGTGCGTGCGCGCGAGCTTGGCCAGAAGGCTCGGCGGCGCGCGGCGGAGCACTACGATTGGGGTCGCGTGACTGACCAGTATGAGCGACTGTTCGCCGAAATGGGCCGGAAATAGATGCGGCGCGATACGTAGCCCGAGGGGTGACCGGAGACGAGCCCGGGCAAGGGGCAAATCTGCGCGGGGGGGCGCAAAGCCCGAGGCGCTCAATCGGCGCGAGCCGGGATGATCAAGTGGCGGAGCACCAGGTTCCGATTAAAATTTTCGCCTCTAATGTGACCGCCATAATCGTTCAGAAATTCGATCCTCAGCGTGTGCTTACCCGCATCGAAAGGCAGCGCAACATGGAACAGGTCGCGCTCCCTCGAATCGAAGTGCATGGGGTAGACCTCCCCGCCGTCGATCTGGATTGTCGCGATGGGAAACATATCCAGGAATTCCGTCCCCGAGGCCTCGATGTATAGACCATCAGCCGCGACAGGGGCGTCGAACTCAATCTGCGCGGCCCCGGAGACGAGCATCCCGGCGGACCCTGATTCGTATATCTTGACTTCGGGCGGATCGCGGTGTTCTGACGGCACAGGCCCCAATTCGCGAAAGTTCGAAACCTGCCACCCGCTCTTGCTCTTCCTGGACTTCAGGCGCTCGACAAACCACCGAATCTCGACGCGACTGTGGCTTTTTGCGGCCTGGGCCTGGGTCTCAAGGCGATCCGGATAATCACGCGTCAGGCCTTCGACAACCGCCTTCATCTTCTGCCTCCTGCCCCCAGACGAGTATATCCGAGCCGTCATGACTCTGGCCGCCACGTCCATCTCCGTGTTGTCTCTGATCGGTGGCGAAGATTTTACCATCCTCGAGAATCGGCGGTGAAAAAAATTGTAGTATGCGTTTCGAAGGGCGGCGTAATCGACGTACGCGGGATGCTCTTTGAAGATCGAATCCAGGAAATCCTTGTTGTCCCTCACGCTGCGCGCACACAGGATCTCGAATACCTGCAAGAAACGCGCGGGGTCGTCCTTGAGGTAACTGCGTTGGAGAACACGCCATGGCTCCGGGTTAAGCAGCGGCCGACCGGTTCGTTGATGATGGCGAATGGCTTTCCACGCCATGGCCCGCGCCTCGGCGCTCCACCCGCGCGCCTCAAGCGACCGGGCAAGGTGTGTGTATAACACGGTAAGGCTATACGTGGCGTTGCCCTGACCCGTCGGGTGGATCGTGGTGTCGAGCGCGAGCGTGACATACAAACGGGCCTCGTCGTTCATCTCGGCGCCGGGCTTGCCGAGGGGATCAATGGGGTGGTTGGCCTCAAGAGCCTCGATCGCCCGACGCACGTAGTTCTCGGGCAGCGTCCGCTGGCGGAAGTCAATCACCCTGCGCGTGGCAATCGGCAAGACAAACGAGACGAAAAGCAGCGCGCCGACGAATGCGACAAATACGCTGACCGGCCAGCCCTGGGCGAATGGGGGAAAACGTCGCATGATCATCGATGCCCTGCCGGTGTCAGAGCCGGCGATGGTATTCATCGGATCGGTCATCGGATCCGCCCCGCGTGGCCCTGCGCGGCCCATTCGCTCGTGTAATTGCGCGAACTGAGGATCGTGGCCGCCTTTTCGACGTTCGTCTCGATGTCTTCGAACTCGAAACTGTGAGGTTCGGGACGACCAGGCAACCCGCGCGGGGATTGAATGGCCAGAATATAGTACTTCTGTGCGAGCTCGACGTTCTGAGCCCGATCGGGAAATTCCACCTCGGCATTGCCAAGCGCCGCGAGCGACTCGAAGGAGTGATTCCAGCGGCTTTCCATCATTCGGGCCAGTTCCTGTAGCCTCGGATAATCCTTGGCCTTGCTGTAGAGCCGAACCAGATGCAGGCAGGTCTGCCGGTCCATTGGAGAGATCGTCCTGATCTTCTCAAACGCCACGATGGCGTCGGCCGATCGCTCCTGCTCGGCGAGCAGCGTCGCCCTCAGGAACAATGCCTGCATCGGCACGTTGTATCGCATCGCTTCATCAAGTTCGTTGATCGCCCGATCCCAATGCTTTTGGATCGCGGCATAGGAAGCCATCTGCATGTGGCCTTCCCAGGATATGGGATTGAGCTTCACGCCGATTCGGACCCTGCGCTCGCGAGTGATCGCCTGATCCAGAGGCGTCCCGGCCCGAGCGAAGGGCATGGAGTAAATCCTCAGATCGCCGTTAAGCTGACGCGACGTTACGATCACAGCGCCGGCCGCAGCCAGAGCGACGATAAGAAGTCCTGCCTTGTAGAGAACTCTTGTCATGCGCCCCGCTCGATCACCTCGTTCATCGATGCCGCGACAATCCAGTAGAGGACAAGGCTGCACGGCAGAGTAAGCGGAAAACCCAGAGTCCCGTCAAAGAGCATGGCAACGAATGCGCCCGCCAGGCACGTCAGCCGGGCGACCGTCCATCGATCCGGATCGTCCTCCGGAGGCGGGCGTATCAACCGCATCCCGAAAAAGAAGATCAGATACGCAGCCAGGGTAAGGTGCGCGAAGAGCCCCAACGGCCCTGCTTCGGCCCAGATTTCCAGATAATCATTGTGAACATTGCCCGGGTCGACGGAGCGACCGCCCGGACCCCGCAGCGCGTTGACGTTTCTGCCGTAATACTCGCCCACGGGCAGCCCCTGAAACTCCATGAGTTCGCCCCAGAAAACACGCCCATAACTGCCCGCTCCGATTCCGATCAGATCCCAAGGCGCGTGTGTCTCGGTCGCAATTCGCCAGAATAGCAGCCGATTCTCGAACTCCTTACGCGATATCAACTTGATGAAAATCCGCTTGGCCGGACGATACGCGAGCGGCGCCGCGACCAGGATGCACAACGCCGCAGCGACCAATCTGGGAGGAATCGCCAGGCGTCGAGAGCCCTTGCCGCCTGGATCGGCGGCGGGGCCGGGGCCGGTCTTGCTGACAGGGTGCGCGACAAAGTAAAGCGATGCGGCAAACACAAGCCCCAGGAACAGCCCGATCGTCGCGGCCCGTGCCTGGGCGCGAACAAGAGCATATGCGATCACTGCGGCAACAACGAGCGCGAGCCCTCTCCACACCTTACGGCCCGGCACGCAAGCTCTGAACAGGCAGATCAGAAATGCGGGTGCCATGAACGAGCCGAAGAAATTTGGGTGCCCAAAGGTCGCGATCACCTGATTTTTCTGGAACGAATCCGAGTAGGGCAGGATCTCGAACCCGTGTTCCTGAAAGATTCCATATAGGGCCAGGCAACCGGCCTGGACCACGATGATCCACGACAACGCGGGGAAAAGATCTCCACGCCTTGAGCCGGCGCGCAATAAGACGAACAGTGCCAAACCCGAGAGCCAGGGCAAGGCGTTGGTCATCGCGTAGGCTGGTTCGGAGGAGAACAAGGCCGAAGCGATGACCGCCGCGGCCGAAAGGCCCACCGCCATATCCGGAACATCGAACGGCCGAGAACGGTTTGAGCCGAATATCCGCACCGCCGACCAGGCACAGAAAACCCCCATCGTCGCGAGCTTGAAGAAATAGACCTGGCTGCGCACGGGCGTCCGCAAGCCCAGATACGCCACGAAAGGCAGAATCGCCACGATCGCAATGACGCCGTATCTGGCAATCCGACCCGCCACGCGATCGGCGAGGTTGTGCGTTGAAATGTCAGATGCTTCGTCCATATTCTCCCGACGCCGGACCGGCTGGCCGCCTCGCCGTGCAGCTCACGAGGATTGCCGATTTTCGATTTCCATACAAGAAACAACAATGCCGCTTTTGACAACGCCTCCCGAAAAATTGAACGATACACGGGTCGACTATCCCGCTCCGGACTTCGGCAGAGAAAAAGCGGGATCCCATCGAATGCTGAACAATGATGGCCACTTTGAGCGCCCGTAAAGAAAAACAACCCGCGCGTCGGATCGACCTGCTGATCGTGAGCTTCTATTTCCCTCCCAACCTGGGCGGAATAGAAACGCATCTCGAACGCCTCGCGACGGCGGCTTGTCGCGATGTGAAGCTCGCGGTTCTCGCACCGTCACTTCCCGGAGCGCCCGATTGCGACGCCTCCCTCCCCTTTCCAGTCATTCGCCGTCCCATGGCGGCAGCAACGATCTTCCGCCATAAATGGCTATACCGCCTTCTGTATCCGATGGCGCTCGCGTTGATGCAGGCGTGGACGCTCGTCGAATGCCTACGCCTTCGGCCGCGTTTCATTGCCGTCGGCAGCGCGGATTTCGCCGGCGCCGCCGGTCCTGCCTCGCTGTTGCTCCGCATCCCGTTTGGCTTCCTCTGCCATGGCAAGGATGTTCACGTTAAGCCCAGTTTGATTTCACGCGTCTTCAAGCGTCTGCCGCTGCTTTTCCGGCTCGCCCGCGCCCGCCGGGTCTGGGTCAACAGCGAATACACCCGGTCGCTCCTCAATCCTCCACCGCGCTGGAGCGAGAAAGTCACCGGACTGGCCGTGCCGATCGCGCAAGCCGAAGCCAATACCGAAACTGAAGCCCTCCCTGAAGCTTTCGCCGAGGCTCTTGCCGAAGCCCGCCGCATCGTCTTCGGAGCAGATCAATCGGGCGCCACCGATGATCCGGCGCGCGGGCCGGTCGTGCTCTCGGTCGGGCGCATCGTCGAGAGGAAGGGCTACGGCGACGTCATCCGGGCTCTGCCCGGGCTCGCCGAAGAGTTCCCGTCCATAGTCTATGTCATCGTGGGAACGGGCGAAGACGAACCCAACCTGCGGCGGCTCATAGCAGAGATGGGCGTGCAAGACCGCGTCATCTTCGCCGGCGCGCACAAGCCACCCGACTCGTTCTATGCGCTGGCCGATGTCTTCGTCACGGTCAGCGTTCCGGTCGGTGGCGAAGTCGAGGGCTTCGGCATGGTC
>JAJFLK010000219.1 GCA_021772735.1 Candidatus Sumerlaeota bacterium
CCCGCCGCGCTCGATCTCTTCGACTTCAATGCCCGCAATGTCCTTGATCGCCTCGCGGACTTGTTCGTCCCAGGCGGCCTGAGGATGAAGAACGACGGCGTCAGTCTCCCACGTCATCTTTGCGTGCTCGCCTCGGATGCACTCCTCAATGTTGCTGTCGTTGCCCGCGGTGGCGAACAGCGTGCCGGAGAACCCACCCTCGTAATCAGCATTAATTGAAAAGGTGTCGGGCACTTCGCGTCCGTCGTTGTGTACGTAAATGCCGCCGTTCGAAGTCACGCGGATGGGCACTGGGAATCCGAGTGCCACGCTCATGTGCGAGAGCTGGTGATAGAGCAGGTCGGTGGCGAGCCCGCCCGAATAATCCCAGTACTTGCGGAAGCGAAAAAATCGCTCGCGGCTGAACGGGCGCTGCTTCGCCGGTCCCAGCCAGCGATCCCAGTCCAGCGTCTCGGGCGTGCAGTCGTCGAAGATTCGATAATTCCAATCGCCGCCCGGGACGTTGCGATTATAGCTGGTCTGAAAATGAAGCACTTTGCCGATCGCGCCATCGACGCCGTTGCCGATCAGCTTGCGCGCCTGCCAGAAGCGATCTTCGCTCGCCGATTGCGCGCCGACTTGAAAGACGCGGCCGGTCTCGGCCTGAACATGGGCGACCTCTTGCGCCTCTTCCCACCTCAGCGTCATCGGCTTCTCGCAGTAGACGTCTTTTCCGGCGCGCATGGCATCGATCGAGATGGGCATGTGCCATTGATCGGGCACCGCGATGAATACGCAATCGACGCTCTCGTCGGCCAGCATGTCTTCGTAATTGTGATACGAGACCTGCGGCCGTCCTCGATCCTTGAGCATCTGGGCCCGGCGCTCGTAGATCTCGCACGATGCATAGAGCTGAGCGCGTTGCTCGCGATCGCGGCCGATTCGCTTGATCGATTGAAGAAGATTTGGTCCGCGCATGCCGAAGCCGATCAGTCCCGCGTTGATCGTGTCGTTCGCGCCAAGAACCCGCGCCGGTGCGACCGAAAGGGCATGGGAGACGCCGCGCGCGCAACCCGCCGCCCCGCTGAGCACCGCTCCCGCGGCCATCGCTCCTGAACCGGCGAGGAACCGACGCCGGGTTACCTCACGGCTTGATTCGGCCTCGGCCACCTGAGGCTTGGATTTCCCCTCTCGCCTCGTATCGCTTTGATTCTTCTCGCCCATGATGCCCCCCATTCGAGTGATGGTTCAGCTCTGATATCGCCTGAGCAGATCGCGGCCCGCTATGATGCCCTCGCGTTCGGTCAGGCGTTTGCCCTCATATTCGATGCCGATGAATCCGTCGTAGCCGTGGGTGCCCACGCAGATATCGAGCATGCGCGCGAAATCAATCATCGTCTCGTCGCCTTGCTCGTCAAAGTCGTAGCACTTTGCGCTTACCGCTTTGGCAAACGGCATCATCTTGTTTACCGCGTCGTATCGATCGACGTCTTCCGGGAAATTGCCGAAGTCCGGGAGCGTTCCGAAATTCGGTTCGTCGACCGCCTCGATCAATTCTACGAGAACGTCCGGATACGACGACGGCCCCCAGTGGTTTTCGATGATGATATTCATCCCGTTCGCGCGCCCCAGGCTCGCCAGTTCCTTGTAACCCGGCACGGATCGCGCGATCAGTTCTTCGGTCTTCTTGGGATCATTCTGAACATTGCGCGGCGCACCGCCCCAGTTTACCCGGATCGAGTGACACCCCAGATCCGA
This sequence comes from Candidatus Sumerlaeota bacterium, assembly GCA_021772735.1. Taxonomy (GTDB): domain Bacteria; phylum Sumerlaeota; class Sumerlaeia; order MVZB01; family JAJFLK01; genus JAJFLK01. The sequence goes on from JAJFLK010000219.1 coordinate 1,738, forward strand.
TGCGATGGGAATCCACTTGGCATGATCGCGCACGGCCCGCTGTCGATCTTCGGACTTGCGCCCGCCCAGCGGCCCCTCGGAATCGATCATGATGAGGGGTACCTCGACCTCGAATTTTTCGGACTCTTTCCGCATGCGATTAACGTAGGCCGCCGTGGGGACTTCGAGCAAATTGTTTACCAGCTCGAACCCGTCAATCCCAAACTCCTCGCGCACGATCCGGAAGCAATCGATGGACTTGATCTCGCCCGCGTAGATCTCCTTATGCAGCGACCATGCCGCGACCGAGATGCGAAACTTCGGTTCGGACGCGGCCGAGGCCGAGCGGATCGCCGCCAGCGGCGAGATGGCCAGGGCCGCGGCGGTTGCCACCGCGCCTTTGACAAAGTCGCGGCGATCGACAGGACATGGGCCTGGTTTTGATCCGTCCATACTGGATGAGCCTCCCCGTTGTCTCGCGGGCTAGCCCGCCGTTTTCGAAACTGTTTTCTCGCGGAAAACCGCCGAGATCAAGATGGCCGCAATCAAGCCGATCCCAGCGGAGGTATACCAGAAGCCCGCGTAGCTCTCCGGGTCTGTGCTGATGTTAAAAGCGTCGCCCAACCATTTGTTCATGTATCCGCCGAGCACGGGCCCGCCGCCCAGGATGATGATGCCGAAGACGGTCTGGACCGAATGCCTGATGTCGCTGTCCGCGATCTTATCCACATAAATGAATCCGGCGGCGAAGAAACACGCGTAGCAGAATCCGTGCAGGAACATGCTCGCGACGATCACGGACATGGGCAGGCCGACGGTTCCGAAAATCGCATAGCGACCGAAATACGCCAGCGCGCCGATGAAGATCACCCAGCGGAAGCCGAGTCTCTTGAGCATGAGGCCGAGCGCCGCCATGGCGCCGATCTCCGCGAACTGACCGATGGTCATGGCAGGGGCGATCTGAGAATCCTTGAGCCCGATGGCCGACAGGAAGGGGCCGGTCTGAATGAAATAGATCTGGTGGATCGCTGCGATCGCCAAGCTGGCGATGATGAGCACCGTAAAGGAGGGTTCGCGAAAAAGGCCAAGCGCCTTCTTGAAGGCGAGCGGCTCGACGGCGTCCGATTTGGGCGGTGTATGCGGAAGGAACAGGCAGCCCACGGCGTAGACGACCGACATGATGCCCGAGAGGCGGAGCGAATCGGCTAGCTTTGCGGTGACGCCGGCGACTTCGGGTCCGGCGAAGAACGGTGGCATCCATTGGAACTTAAGATCGTGCTGGAGCCACAGCATCGAGAACAGCCAGCTCGAAGCGATCCAGCCGATCGTTCCCCAGACGCGGACGTATGGGAATTGGCTTTCCGAATTCTCCAGGTGCGCGAACGCGATGGAATTCGTAAGCGCGAGCGTCGGCATGTAGACGACGCCGTAGACGATTGAAAGCCAAAGCCACGGCGTGTAACCGGTTTGCGAGGCGGTGATCCATTTGACGATGCCGCCGACGACAAGCAGAAAGGCCAGAAATCGCTCGGCGCTGAAGTAACGATCCGCGAGCTGGCCGGCTATGAACGGGGCCAATATGGCGCCGACTGAACCCGCCACGCCCAGGATAAACCCGATCTGGGCATTGGTGAATCCGAGCCCGCCCTCATCAACGCCAGCGCTAAGGTAGCGACCCGCGAGCGGCAACCACGCGCCCCACAGCGCATACTGCATGAACATCATCAGGGAAAGACGGCCAAAAGTGCCGGACTTCATATTCCGTCCTTTCATTTACGTGGCGGAATTTTCAGCGTGGCGAATGAACGCGCGGCCTTTCGCAGCACCGTCGGTTACGATAAACCGCAAGGCCCGGACCCAAGTCTCACCCATGCCAAAACCAGCTCCGCCGATTATGCGAAGGCCTCTTCGTTCATTCACCGGGTGTCCGATGGAATAACAGTTTGGATTCCGAAGGTCAAGGCGCGGCTCCGGGAGGCGCGCCCCAAGTTCGATTGCGCTCGCCACGATCGCCCAACTTCTCCAACCGAGTCACCACGTTGCCGAACGATGCATCGACGTGAAAGATCTGCTTGAAAAGCTTATGGGCTGCTCCGTAGTACTCCTCGAATTCGAGGATGTCAGCGACCTGGAAATATATTGTCTTCAACTCTGGACGTTCGATGTCCTTGTCTTTGGTCAGCTCGATGGAATCGAGCGTCTCGACCGCCAATTCGAACATCCGACGTTCGCATAGGCAGACGGCCATTCTTGCCGTGGCGAGGTCTGCCAGATCCTCGTCGTCTGCGGCCTGCTGGAAGTGCGCGATAGCCTTGCGGGTCTGTTCGTACTCGCAGTGCAGTTGAGCCTTCTCGAAATGCTCCTCTGCATTCAATCCTTCTTTTTCGGCCTTGGATTGGAGCTCTTGAATCCGCGTTCGCTTGTTGTTGTCCGCGACGGTGTTCTTCATCCTGACCAATGTTTCGTCGCTCGGGAAATTCTCTTGCGCGATGATGTAAATCTCATACGCGCGTTGGTAATCCCCGCTGTCTTCGAAGATCCTTATCAGAAGAACAAGGAAATCCAGATCTTCGAGGCATTCATCTAGGATCTCTTCTCCGAGGCAGCGTGCTTCGGTCAATTGTCCCTCATGCCAGGCGGCTTCGATCCACATGATCTTCATGTGCAGAGCCGAAGGGTTTTCCGGATCGTCCAGATGCGGCTCGAGCAGTTCCGTGATATCGCGCCACCGCTCATTGTCTCGATAGACTTCGGCCAGAACGATTCGCGAGGCGTGATGACCCGGCGAGTAGTGGAGGATCTTCAGGCAGCCCTCTTCGAGGACCTTGCTCGGTTCGAGCGCGCGATCCGCCATCTCGCTGAACGCTTCGAGCATGTCGTCGTACCGCTGCTGGCGGAAAAACAAATCGGCCAGATAATCACGAAGCCGATACGAATGCTGGATCTCGGGCACCAATTCCCGGAGCATGCCGATGATCTCGTTTAGAGCTCCGGGATGCTGCTCCATCAAGGCATCACTCTCGACAATTGCACGCTCGGAGTGCTCCAGCCCAATCAGGCGCCTGATATAGTCCATCCGTTTCTCGACGTCGCTTCCGTCGTGGCCCAAGTCCTCAGATATTGTTTTTAGTTTTTCCTCATCACGATGCCGCGTGATGCGCTTCCGGATCGCATTGATGCCGTCCGCATCGGTGTCGCCGGCGATCTCGGCGGCTTTGGCGACGCAATTCTCCGCAGCGTCCAGTTCCCCTCGTTTCAGGCGCAAAGCCGCTTCCTCGGCGTGGCCTCTCCAGTCCGTATCGCAAAAGTCCTGCATCTGCTGATACACGATCAGTGCATCCTCTTCACGCTCCTCGGCTTTGAGAAGGTCGGCAAATTTCAGGTAGGTCTCGGGGTCGAACTCTCCATCGTGAAGGAGTATTTTGAAATGATCTTCCGCGCGCTCGTGCTCGATATGGTCGCCATAGTAATGGGCAAGTTGACGGCGCAAATTCACCCTGCGCGGATCCTTGTTCAGGACTTCTTCCAGGAATTTTGCGCCGTCGCGTTGGTTTTCTTCATCACCCGCCTTCATGAGCACGCCACCCAGGTCGATGAGCCGTTCAATACTATCGGGCGAGCGCTCATGCAGCTCGGTATACAATCGGATCGAACGATCGTAGGGCGGCAGATCGAGCTCGCTGATCTCGCTGGCCCGCGCCAGAGCCTGTGCGAGGTTTCCCGTTTTCAAATACAATTCGTGCATCAGCGTCAGCTGATCAATATCGATCTCGATTCGGCCGGATTCGAGAATGTCGATCGCGTCGCTCCACTCTTCCATGTTCAGCATTTGATCCAGTAGGCGGCGGTCGATTTCACGCGTATCGGGACGCAGGGCGCGCTGGCGCTTGAGCGCTGCCAGGGCCGCTGGCTTATCATCCAGAGCCGCATACGCCTTGTGCAGCGTTCTGACGATCTCGAAGTCCTCGCATGTTTCAACGCTTGACAGGCGTTCGAGGAGGATTCGCGATTGCTCGTATTGACCGAGCTCGGCCAGCAGGAGGCCGCACTGCCGCGTCGTTTCGGGGACCGAAGGCCTGCAGCGTAGTCCGTTGAGGAAGAAAAAATACGCAGCCCCAAGCCAGCCTCTACTCTCGCAGGTCCGGCCAGCCGCGAGGCACACGCGTGCAATGAAAATCTCCAGCGCAAGGATCACCAGCGGCCCGCCAAGCGTTATCACAAGGGCGGCACCCGCCGAGGCCGGCGTCGGCAGGTCCGATGTCGCGGCGGCCGAATACACGACGATGACGGCGCCGACATATCCCGAGACGGGCAGCACGTTGAAATAGGTTAGAATTCTAGGGCGCTTGAATCGGAACGGATCCAAGCCGTGAGCATAAACCGCAAGTGCGAAGAGCGCGAGGGCCGCGAAGCCAAGGAAAAGCGTCAGAATGATCGCTTCGGGCCGCTCTTCGCGGAAAAAAGTCTGGAACGGAGCTATGGATTCGATCTCGAGCCCGCTGCCGATCAGGACAACGTCCACCACCGCGCCCAGGGCAAAAAAGACCCCGACGAAAAGGCCATAGAATGACCTTTTGTGCTGCATACTCACTGTGGAAGTATCGGGATTTGATCCGGGTCAGCCAAGAGAAAAGCGATGGGCCTATCGAGATCGGGATAAGTGAAAAGCCGAGCATTGCTGCCCGGCTTTATTGGGCGATCAATATCGCCGTCGATTGAGAAAACGTATTCTTGGTTCGGGTTGGGTTGCAATCCGCTAGCCACGCCGGCGCGATTTTTGTGCCTCGCGTTTGCGCCGCCTGAGTTTTTGCTCCATGGTTTCCTTTTTCTCACCATCACCTTCGGCTGCCGGGGCCTGATCGACGAACTCGATATAAGCCATCATCGCGCCGTCTCCCGCTCGAGGAACGTCTTTGATGACGCGAGTATATCCGCCGGGTCGATCGCCGGCACGGCCCGCGATCTCGGAAAAGAGCTTGGTTACGATCTCTTTGTGACCGAGCCGGCTGAACGCCAGACGGCGCGAATGCTGATCCCCGGCGCGGGCCAGAGTGACCAGCGGCTCGACATAGGCGCGCAGTTGCTTCGCTTTGACCTCGGTCGTGAAGATGCGACCGTGGTCGATCAGCGCGGAGGCCAGATTCTTCATTAGCGCGAGACGGTGCTCGGAGGTTCGGTTTAATTTGCTGCGTATTTTGCGATGGCGCATTTTGAATCTTTCAGCCGGAACGGCAGGCGGTCCTTGCACCGCCGGACTGAATCCTAGTTGGCGTTGTTTTCTTCGGAAAGGACAGGCATTCCCGTTTCGTCCAGCTTCATGTTGAAGCCCAGGCCCATTTCTTTGAGGATCGCTTTGATCTCGGTCAGTGACTTGCGACCAAAATTGCGATACTTGAGCATTTCGCTCTCGGTCTTTTGGACCAGATCGCGAATCGTCTTGATGCCGGCGGCTTCAAGGCAATTGTATGAACGGACGGATAGTTCGAGCTCTTCGATGCTCTTCTCCAATTTTTCTTCAAGCTCGGAGACTGACATCGCTGCTTCTTCTTCCGCGCCGACTTCCGCAGCTTCCATTTCTTCGTCTTGAGGCCTGACAAAGAGATCGAGGTGATCGCGCAGAATACGAGAAGCGTGAGACAGGGCTTCTTCGGGCTTGATCGTGCCGTCCGTCGTCACTTCGAGGATCAGCCGGTCATAATCCGTGACCTGGCCGACGCGCGTGGCTTCGGTGCGATAGCTGACGTTGAGGATCGGCGAGAACACCGAATCGATCGGAATGAGGCCGATGTCGTCCGGGTCGGATTTATGAGCCGTCCCGGGAACGTATCCGATGCCGGTCTCGACATTGATCTCCATCTGAAGATGGCTGCCCTCGCTTGCGGTCGCGATTGGCTGAGTCGGGTTCAGGACCGTTACATCCGGGCCCCAGTCGATATCTTTCGCCGTGACTTTCTTCGGCCCCTTGACGTCCAGGTATGCGGTCGCGACGTTCGTCCCCGGCTTCGCTACCAGACGGAGGGTTTTCAGATTAAGGACGATATCCGAGATGTCTTCTTTGATGCCGGACTTGAACGTAAATTCGTGGGGAACACCCTCGATACGGATCGAAACCACCGCTGCGCCCTGAATCGAGGAGAGCAGGATTCGCCTCAGCGAATTACCGATCGTCGTGCCGAAGCCGCGTTGCAGGGGCTCGGCGAAAAATCGACCGAATGTTTCGGTCAGGGTGTCGGCCTCGAAGTAGACGTGGCGCGGTTTGATCAGGGTCTTGAAATTCATTGAGTATATTTCTCCCTCGTATGGTCGGAACGATGGCTAGGCGGGGATTACTTTGAGTAAAGCTCGACGATCAG
>JAJFLK010000220.1 GCA_021772735.1 Candidatus Sumerlaeota bacterium
GGGATAACTTCGCGCATGAACAACCTTGCTCCCCTTGAACCCCTTGATGCGCGTGGAAATCAGGGACAGTTACCAATTTCCATGACTGTCATACGCGGGCTGAATGTGCGTAAAGGAAATTGGTAACAGTCCCGAATTTCCCCTTTGCGCTACTTGGAAACAGATTCGAGAATCGCCCTAGAATTCAGGCTCATCCCACCACGGGTACCAATCCGGCATTTCCTCGGCGACGCTCATGGTGAAGTTCGGCGCGCGCTTTTCGAGAAACGAGCTGACGCCCTCGGCCGAGTCGGCCGAAGCGCCCATCGTGAAGATGCCCCGGGATTCGACCCGATGCGCCTCCATAGGATGGCTCGCGCCGAGCATGCGCCAGAGCATCTGGCGCGCGAGCGCGACGGACATGCCCGAGGCGTTCTCGACGATCTCGCGGGCGATCTCGTTCGCACGATCTACGACGGCCTCGCCCGTATCGCACAGCTCGCCGACGAGCCGCCCGGCCAGGGCCTCCTCGGCCTTGAACACCCGGCCGCTGTAAATCCACTCGACCGCCTTGCCGATCCCGACCAGCCGGGGCAGGAAATACGTGCTGCATGCCTCGGGGACGATCCCCCGCCGTGAGAAGACAAATCCGATTTTGGCCCCCGCTTTGGCGATTCGGATATCCATTGGCAGCGTCATGGTGATGCCGACGCCGACTGCCGGGCCGTTGATCGCCGCGATGACCGGCTTGCGGCAGTTGAAGATGGCCAGGCTGACGCGGCCTCCGCCATCGCGATGAGTCTCCAGGTCTTTGCTCCGCCCGCTGGCCTCGAAGTCGAATGTCTGCCCGCCGCTGCTCAGATCCGCCCCGGCGCAGAATGCCCGGCCTTCCCCGGTTACGATAATCGCCCTAACCTCATCTTCGCGGTCCGCCCGGCCGAAAGCGTCGATCAATTCCTCGCACATGACCGGCGTGAAGGCGTTCAGCTTGTCGGACCGGTTCAGCGTGATTGTCAGGATCCGATCCTGGACCTGGTAAACGATCTGCGTGTAGTCGGTTGTCATGGTCGATGGGCCTCCCCCGTCCGCACGAGCCGCCTGAGAGCCGGCGGCCGACGGACCTGATTTGCTCTTGAGCCGGTCATTGTGGGGTCGTGAGTAACCGGTGGCAACTGCTTTCAGGCCGCGTAGCCCGGGACTCACGCCGCCCCGATATTGGGCCGGGCGAGCTTAATGACTTGACCATGTTTCGTTGCTTCCCATAGAGTTGTGCGCTGGATCAACCGGTGGAAAACATCTCGATCCTATGTGAGGGCGACCGAAATTCGAATAACGCGCCGTCCAGTTCGCGGCGAGCTTGCGCCGTGGCGCAAACAGCGCGTTGTCATACACTAAGTCTTCGACCCGCGGGCGCCCGTGCCCAGCGAGGTCTTGAGGAGTTGTTTTCTTAAGATGCTGATCGGAACTCGGATCTCTAATGCCGCGCGGCGGATGATTGCGCTGGCAGGCCTCGCCTTGATTTTTGGAGCGGTATTCGTTTCAGGGGCGTCGGCTCAAACCGGTCAGGAGACCGTCTATAGCATCACGATCGTCCGTGATTTGGATGAGGTCAAAGCGCGGGATTACAGAATCCAGCTTGAATCTCTCGGATTCACCCCCGTCGTCCTCGAGTTCCAGGGTGATCGGGCCACGGTCCTCTATGGCGCCTTCCCGGATCAGGCCAGCGCGGTGCGCGCCAAAGCGCGGCTCGGGGCCGAGGGCTTCACGAGCGAGCGGATCGTGCGCCGCACCCGAGGCGGCTCCGCGTCCGCAGCCGGCGCGGTTTCGAGTGTGATCTATCGCGTTACAGTTCAGAAATTCTTCGATGCCCGCGAGGCCCAGCGATTAAAGCAGGGCCTCGAGCGCAGGACGGGCCTGTTCGATGTCGAGGCCGTCGCGGTTCCGGACGGCGTCGAGGTCAGGGTCGGCAAGTTCGCCGATCGCAACAGCGCACAGAACATGCTGGCGCTGCTTCGCGATCAAGGATACACAGCGGCGCGCGTGGTCGAGTTCGACTCGCGTCAGGCTATTGGCCTGCCTCCAAGCCTGCCCACCGAGGCGGGGGGGCGACCGACCGGGCCGATTGTTTCGGTAGCCATCACGCAGACTGACCTGTGGAAGAGTCTGGACTCGGATCAGCAGCGCCAGGTCATCGATACGGTCATGATGCAGGAGCAGATCAGCTCGGGGAACGTCGTTGCAGAGAAGCTCCAGGCGATGGAACGGCGGCTGGACAAGCTCGATGATCGGACCAAAGAAGTTTTCGACATGGTCACCAGCGAGCGTGCCGAGCAGGCTCGCAAGACCACTGAGATTGCACAGCTCTTCCGAGACGCGAACAACCTGGCCAGCGGCAAGCGCTATGAAGATGCGATCATCAAATTACGCGATATTCTGAAGATCGACCCGAAGAATCAGATGGCCGTATCCCGCATCCGGGGCCTTGAGCGGTTCTCTCGCGGCGAAATGTATGAGGGCCAGAACGAAGAAACCGAGGCCACATATAATCAGCTCAAGGATGATGCGAAGGGCGTGGATATTAATTCGCTCGTAAGTCTGAACGGGGCGATCACCACGTGGAAACTGATCAAGCAGTTGGACCCGGAGAAATACGGCCTTGAGGCGGACAACAAGATTCGTGAGTACCAAGGATCGATTACTCGCCTGAGCGAAGAGCGGGCGCTTGCCGACAAGGCGAACGACGAAAAATCGCAAAAGGTCGTCATGGGGATCTTTGCGGCCTTGGGTGTATTCTTTCTGTTTATCGTCGTCAGCTCGCTTCGCGGCCGCAAACGGCATCGCGAGCTGCGGGCCATGATCAGCGAGATCACGACCGGGGGCCTGCGTCCTCCGCGCGAGCTTGAGGCCGCAGGTGCGGGAGGCGGAATGCTGACTTCGGGGGCGAGCGCCATCGCCGAGCCTCCGGCTGGGGAAGCCAAATCGACGCCGGGCGATCCTCTGGCAGACACCGGCCCCGATACGACAACCGTCGAAGAGACTTCGGCTACCGGAGATCTTGGTGCGGCTGATGATATTTTCGGCGATGTCGGCGCGGCCGATGAGAGTTCCCCCGGCGACCCCATTGGCGCAACCACCGGCATTCCGGCCGATGATATCGCGGGCGGCGGAGATTCAGTCAGTGATATTGACGATATCTTCTCCGAGCTTGGCAGCAGCGGGGGTTTCGATCCCATCGAATCCGAGCCGGCACCGGCCGCAGAGGATTCATCCAGCGATGCGAGTTTCGATGACATCTTCTCCGACATCTCCGCCGGCAGCGAGGATTCTGCTTCGGGCGGGATCGAATCTCCGAGTGACGACACCAGCTTTTCGATGGACGATATTTTCGGAACGGATACGGAAAGCGTTGTCGCCGACTCCAAGCCGCAGATCGCCGATCCGGAGGG
>JAJFLK010000023.1 GCA_021772735.1 Candidatus Sumerlaeota bacterium
CGATCGCGAAGAGGTGCAACCTCAACCGACCGATCTCGAAGATCACCACACGCCCGTGACGTCATCGACCGTGGGGCCTTACGGCGAAAGCGAGGCCTTCGATACGGGAGAGATCGACTCAGAGGGCGTCGTGATCGACGACGCGGACGAGGGGCAGACGACCAAGGTGATCGCGCGCGACGCGGCTGCCGAGGCCGAACCCGCAAGCCCGCCGGCATTTGAACCCGAAGGGCCGACGACAAAAATTCGAAGTGAGGATGTTGCCAAATCGCCGCCACTCGCTCCAGATACGGCCACCTCTGAGCCGACGGCATCCTCCGCGCCGACAGAATCCTCCGCGCCCGCGCAAGGTTCCGACGAACCGACCGGGCCCATCGCGATGCCCCCCGCCGACACGCCGATCGAATCCCGCGATACGGAGTCATCAATCCGGGACGCCAAGGGCCAGGCGCCCGTTCAGGTTGCCCCCAGGACCGAAACGCCCGCCGCCGAAGTTTTGAAATACGACCCGCTGCCCGGCGAAATCGATGAGGTTCCGCCCGAGAGGCCGTTCAGTCTGCGGCCCGAAACGACCGACGAAAATTCAGATTCAGCAGACCCGAGCGAACCTCGAGTGTCCAAGACCCGCGCTCTGTATCTGCCGTGGGTAGCGGCCGGGTGCGTGATGGGTCTTGTCGCGTTCGCCTTTGCGTATCTTTCTCCAGGCCCTCAGAGCGAGTATCCCTTTGCGCCGGTCGAACTAACCAAACGGAACGTTGATGCCATCCCGGCGCTGGGCGAGGATGTCGATTGGACACGCAACGGAGACGCTTACTTCGCGTTCACCGAAGATCCTGCGGCAATCCACGTCTACAAAACGGGCGAAGACGCGAGCGAATACATCGGATCGGCGCCGCTCGAAGATGATCAATCACCGGCCTCGACGCCGGCGCTGGTCGGAATGCAGGCGCTCGAAGGGTATGTCGTCGCGTGGACCGACAAGCAGGGGATCAGCTGGCGTCAAGTCCAGGCGGCCGACCCCTCTGGAGCGGCTCTGCCCCTGGGCGAACCCGTTCGACCCGTGAATATCGCCCTGCGGCCCGACGAGGAAGTGATCGGCAGCCCTGTCCGCGTGATCGACTGGAACGGCGAGCGCCCGCAGCGAACGGCGCTGGCGATCCGGAGCGGTGACGAGAACCTCGTGCAGGTCTTCGCTCTGGATGGGACGCGCGTGAAAACGATTCGGCTTGAGGGCTCGAAGCTAGAGCGCCTGATCGCCGCGCCCCGATCGGAATTCATTGCAGCCACAGAGACGAGCCTGCTCCTCATCGCGACGACGCACCGGGTGATCCTCCTCGATATCAACGCCTCCGGATCGAGCCTCACTCTGACAGAAGACGAAGGCGAACCCATTAAGCCCCGCTTCGATGAGGATTTGCTGACGGTCATTCGGCGGACGCACCTCGGCAAGGATCGGCGCGGATGGATCGTCGCACAGGCCGATGGCTTTGCGGCCGTGGCCCTTGTGGGCGATAATTCTCCGGCCCTTCTCGCAAGGGAGACTTGGGATGCTCCGGGCGGAGAAAATGACGACGACGAAGATGATGAGAAGGCCCCGGCCGCAGTCCACGCGATCAGTTTCGCCAACTCTACATCTCCGGAGCGCGATGATTGTGTTGTCGCCTCGGGCGGAGCGGCGTGGTGGATCGACCTCGGCACGGGCGCCGGTGCAAGTGTTGTTCCTATCGAAGTGCCTGGGGGATGCCTCGCGGCAGCAGACCTGAATGGTGACCTTCGCGCCGACCTCGTCGGACCCGACACAAAGGGCGGCTTCTGGGTCGTCGATGGCGCAACGAAGCGTCTCGTCGAGGGCGGGATCACGGGCACCGGTGACCCTTCGGCCGGAGACTTGTCCTGGAGACGAGACGCGGATTTCCTCGAAGCCTTTTATTTCACCAAGGAGAATCTACCAGTTCGAATCCGGATCGGCCTCCAAAGCGGATCGAGTGAAGATCTCGCCTCGGGCCTTCGCAGGGACGGGGCCTGGCGTGAAGGCCAGGGCCCCCTATGATCCCGCAAACAATTACGCGGAAAGAGACTGTCATCGAGCGATGAAAATTACATCTGTAGAACGAACAGACGTCGGCAAGGTCCGGAGCGAGAATCAAGATTCAATCTTCTCTCGCGCCAAGGACGGTATTTATGTCGTCGCCGATGGGATGGGCGGCGAAAGGGCGGGGGCCGAAGCTTCCGCACAGGTCGTCACGACGATCGAACGCGTCACCGCGGAATTCTTTAACGCGCCGGGCGAGAAGACTCCGGTCGCAGTCGAGAAAACCTTACGCCAGGCGCTCGCCGATGCGAACGCGGATGTCTATGGGATCTCGGTCAAGGAACCGGACAAAGCCGGGCTCGGCTCGACGGGCACACTGCTCTGTTTGTATCGCGGGGTTTACTTCGTCTCACACGTTGGCGATAGCCGCGCTTACCTGCTGCGCGACGGCAGCGTCGTCCAATTAACACGCGACCACAGCGTCGTCTGGGCGCTGTATGAAAACGGACTGATCACCCGCGATCAGCTTGAAACACACAAATAAATATCAC
>JAJFLK010000221.1 GCA_021772735.1 Candidatus Sumerlaeota bacterium
CCGGGTAAACCCGGGGGCAAAGGGGGCGCCCGCTCAAGCGGGCTTAAATGCGGAGTGTTCGGCGACCGATTGAAATGCGTCCCAGGCTCGACCGATATGGTTAGCGCCGTTGACCGCATCGACCTGAAGTGTTACTAATTACAGGTCGGAAACGACCGGCACGTGGCCTCCGGTTTTTTTCTTCTCCTCGTTCTCGCCTGTTTACCAGCACGGGCAAAGTCCGAGAAAGGAGAAAAACTATGGCTAAAGCGAAATGCCGACCCGTAAGGATCGGCAAGAAGCCTGGGCCGAAGACCGTTGTTGTCCCAAAACACAGACGGTCGAAGCCCAAACCTATCAACAAAAAGTGTGGATAGGCTAGGTAGCTAACCGGGGGCCACGTTGTCGTTTCGATGCGATTCACGCAAGTCCCAATATTTCAATTTTTTCAAAGCCAAGCGTTGTTGCCACGCCAGTGGGCCTTGACCCCCCGCCCGGCCGCACGATACAATCCACTTTGCTCTGCCGTGACTGGCGCCTTCTTGGGTGGATCCAACCACCATGGAGCGGCGGAGTTCCGCGACATGCCGCGCGCCTGGGCACCCCAAATTCTCCCCCGATCCATTGGAGGGACGAACCATGAGCAGGGTGCCCCAAATGACCGACAAGACAGCTTCCTACCTTAAAACCTATCTTGCAAATGCCGCGCCGGGAGTCGATGTCTCCTTGATCTCGACCGATGCGGTCGCATTCGCGGCCGGGCTGGATGCCGTTGCCGCTTCGTTGCCGGACGTCGCCGCGCTGATCGTCGATGAGCTGCGCGATCAACGCACGAACCTGAAGCTGATCGCCTCGGAGAACTTCGCCTCGCCGGCAACCCTGTTGGCGATGGGCAATTGGCTTTCGGATAAATACGCCGAGGGCACGCCCGGCCATCGATTCTACGCCGGCTGCGATAACATCGACGCCATCGAAACGCGCGCGGCCGGGCTGGCCCGCGACCTCTTCGGCGCGGATCACGCATACGTCCAGCCGCACAGCGGGATCGACGCCAACCTGGTCGCCTTCTGGGCCGTCCTCGCCCAGCGCATCGAATTGCCCGCCCTGGAACGCCTCGGGGCCAAGGCCGCCACGGACCTCACGGCCGAGGATTGGGAGACGCTCCGCCGCGAGCTGGGCAATCAGAAAATGATGGGCATGGCGCTGGATGCAGGCGGGCATCTGACGCACGGTTTCCGGCCGAATATTTCGGGCAAGATGTTTCAATATAGCAATTACACCGTCGATCCCGAGACGCTGCGCCTCGATTACGATCAGGTCCGCGACAGCGTGCTTGCCGAGAAACCCCTGCTGCTCATCGCCGGATACAGCTCGTATTCGCGGCGGATCAATTTCCGCATCATGCGCGAGATCGCCGATGAGGCGGGCGCGGTGCTGATGGTTGATATGGCGCACTTCGCCGGGCTTGTCGCGGGCAAGGTCTTCACCGGCGATGACGACCCGGTCGCCCACGCGCAGATCGTCACCTCGACGACGCACAAGACCCTGCGCGGTCCGCGAGGCGGTTTCGTCCTGTGCTCCGAAGAGTTCGCCGCGAACGTGGATCGCGGCTGCCCGATGGTCTTGGGCGGGCCGCTGGCGCACGTCATGGCGGCGAAGGCCGTGGCTTTCTCCGAGGCCGCCACGCCCGAGTTCGCCGATTACGCCGCGCGCATCGTCGAGAACTCAGCCGCGCTGGCCGAGGCTCTCATGGCCGCCGACGTCCCGATCGTCACCGGCGGGACGGACAACCATCTTATGCTGGTCGATGTCCGGCCGTTCGGCCTGACCGGACGCCAGGCCGAGAGCGCCCTGCGCGAGGCCAACATGACGCTGAACCGCAATGTCATTCCGTTCGATCCAAACGGCGCCTGGTATACGAGCGGGCTGCGACTGGGCACGCCCGCGACAACGACACTCGGCATGGGCGTCGCCGAGATGGGCGAGATCGCCGGGATCATCAAGACGGTCCTGGCCGGGACGACCTCGGCGACGATCGCCACGGGCGCCAACTCCAGCAAGCCATCCCTGGCGCGATACAAGCTCGAAGACGCGGCGCGCGACGAGGCGCAATCCCGCGTCGCCGACCTGCTGGGCCGATATCCGCTTTATCCGGAGATTGAACTATAGTGCACAGACAGCCTGTTTTTCATGGGGTTGTTGCACCGCCACACTCGGAGGGATTCTTAAATTTCTCAACCGGCGAGGGCGCCGGTCATGACATCCCGGCAATTTCCGCCGGTCGGACCCTTAGAACACGGCCGCAAAGCCGCAACCGCACACGACTCAAACCGAAGGAGGCAAATCGCACGACATGGCCATCGCAACTCAAAGCATCGACCCTTCGCTGGATCTGTTCGATGAGATCGAGCGCCTCAAAACCGAGCGCAACGCGGTCATCCTGGCGCACTATTATCAGGAGCCCGATATTCAGGATGTCGCGGATTTCGTCGGCGATTCTCTGGGGCTCGCTCGCCAGGCCGCCGCGACCGACGCCGATATCATCGTCTTCGCCGGGGTTCACTTCATGGCCGAGACGGCCAAGATCCTGAACCCCTCGCGCACGGTTCTGATCCCCGATATGGAAGCCGGCTGCTCGCTTGCCGATTCGTGCCCGGCCGGGGCGTTCCGCAAGTTCAAGGCGGCTCATCCGGACCACATCGTCATCACATACATCAACAGCTCGGCGGCGGTCAAAGCCGAGACGGATATCATCTGTACCTCGACCAATGCAGAGGCCATCGTCCGGCAAATCCCCGCCGGCCAGCCCATCATTTTCGCGCCGGATAAGAACCTGGGCGCGTATCTGAACAAGGTCACCGGGCGCAAGATGCTCCTGTGGGACGGAACGTGCATCGTCCACGAGATGTTCAGCGAGCGGAAGCTGGTTCAATTGAAGACCGTGAATCCGGACTCACCCGTGCTCGCGCATCCCGAGTGCGAAGAGGCCATCCTGCGTCACGCCGATTTCGTCGGGTCGACCTCGGGTATCATCAAGGCCGCGCGCGAGATGCCGAACGAACAATTCATTGTCGTCACCGAGAGCGGCATCCTGCACGCGATGGAAAAGGCCTGCCCCGGCAAACGGTTCATCCCCGCGCCGCCGACCAACCAGTGCGCGTGCAACGAGTGCCCGCACATGAAACGCAACACGTTGGAGAAGATTTATCTCTGCCTTCGCAACGGGACTCCGGAATTGGTGATGGAAGAATCGTTGCGCCTGGCCGCGCTCCGGCCTATCGAAAAAATGCTCGCGATGAGCAAATCGATTCCGAGTCTACCGGTGAAGTAGGCCGCCAACCTTGTCTCCCCCACCACCGCGCCCGAGTCTTTTTCGCGCGCTGCGTCATCGCAATTACCGTCACTACTTCATCGCGCTGCTAGTCTCGAACGTCGGGATGTGGCTCCAGATTCCCGTGCTGTCGTGGTTCGTGTGGTCGCTCACGGATTCGAACGCGATGATGGGTTGGCTCAACTTCGTCGGCCGGATTCCCGCGCTGTTTGCCACGCCGTTCGCCGGCGTGCTGGCCGATCGATATTCGCGCCAGAAGATCGTCGTCGTGATGCAGACGCTGATGATGGTGCAGGCGCTCGCGCTCGCGTGGCTCGTGCTCTCGGGGCACGCGAACATGCCGGCGATCTTCTTGCTGTCCTCGATGCTCGGCCTGATCGGCGCGTTCGATATCCCGGCGCGCCAGGCTTTTGTCGTCGAGATGGTCGGCAAGGAAGATTTGCAGAACGCCATCGCGCTGAACTCGTTCGCCTTTAACGCCGCGCGGATCGCGGGCCCCGCCATCGCGGGGCCCATCCTGGCTCTGCTGGTCGCGTGGGACACTCTGGCCGAACGCGGCATCAGCCCCGAGGGCCTCTTCTTCCTCGTCAACGGCATCAGCTTCGGCGGGGTGATCTGGCTTCTGGCGGCGATGAAGGTTGAGCCCCGGGTCATCGAGCGTCGCTCGACCGGTGTGTTCGAGGATATCGGCGAGGGTCTGGCCTTCGTCCGAAAGCACGCCGCCGTGGGTTGGGTTCTGCTCTACATGGCCGTCATGGCGATGTTTGGATACAGCCATTTGATTCTGCTGGCTTCGGTCGCGGATGACGTCCTCGGGCGCGGCCCCGAGGGATTCGGCGTGCTGCTGGCGGCCTCGGGCGCGGGCGCGATGCTGGGCGCATTGCTCGTCGCGCGGCGTCGCGGCGTGGGATTCGGCGGGTCGATACCGTTCTTTGGATTGCTGGCGGGGGCCGGGCTGATCGCCTTCTCGTTTTCGCACACGTATTGGCTTTCGCTCGTTCTGCTGCTGCCGAGCGGCGCGGGCATGATCGCGCAATCGGCAAGCACGAACTCGCTGCTTCAGAATCTCGTGCCCGATGAGCTGCGCGGGCGGGTGATGAGCTTTTTCACCTGGGTTTTCCTCGGCATGTTTCCCATCGGCTGCCTCATCATCGGTCAACTCGGCGAGAGACTGGGGCCGCTGATCGCGCTGCGGATCGGAGGCGCGATCCTCCTGATCGGCGCGACGGTGCTCTTTACGCGCCTGCCGGCGATACGTGCCTCGGTCCACGAACTGACCTCGGCGCGGATGCAGGGATGAGGCTGACGGGCCTACGTGATGATGCACGCGTGATCCGAAATTTCGTCCGATTGACCACATCTCGAGTCGACTGAATTGGACGAATTTTCAGCGCGACTTTAGCGCGCGCTTTTTTGCCCCCGGGTTTACCCGGGAGTAGGCGTATACCAAGTCCGTCACAGCGGGCTTTAGCTCGACTTCTCGTCCCGGCTTCAGCCCCGTGAACCTCCATCGAACCTTCAATGGCTAAATCCCTGAGAACAAGTCGCGCTAAAGCGCGCTAATCTGCATAAAATATAGGACCAACCCTCCGGGTAAACCCGGGGGCAAAGGGGGCGCCCGCTCAAGCGGGCTTATGCGGAAGGCCCCTTGTCACTCAATCATGATGCGCCCCGCCAGCCCGATCCGCCGAAGCATGTCTTTTCATCGTCCTCGAATA
>JAJFLK010000222.1 GCA_021772735.1 Candidatus Sumerlaeota bacterium
AGCGTTTCTACGGGGATGAAGAGATGGTGTGGTGCTGCCAGCCGTATAACGTCTACGATCTTATGTGGGCCAATCATCTTACAGTCTGCATTATGATCCGGCGCGACGTGTTCACAGAGTCCTTGCAATATCAACCATCCATGAAATATGGGTACGAGGATTGGGAATTCGGCCTGAGCAATGGGCGGAATGGTCGGCGAGGCAGTTATTTTCCCGCCCCTGTTTTCAATCATCGCCGGCACGGCCGGACCATGACGCACGAAGCTCATGATAAGAAAGACTTTCTTTACCGCGAAATACGCCGTTTGAACAGAGAGCTATACACGGTCGAAGCCCTGGCGGAAATAAAGAGGATTTGGCGGCCTCTATTGACCGTCATTACGCCATATTACAACGGGCATCGGTATGTGGATGAAACCATTGCCTCGCTCCAGGCGCAGACGCTGGACGACTTCGAGCATATTGTCGTCGACGACGGATCGGACGATCCGGATTCGATCGAGAAGCTGAAGGAGATAGAAGCCAACGGACTCTCAAGAGTGATCCATATTGACCATTTGGGTCTCCCTGCCGCTCGCAATGCGGGGGCTATAGCGGCGAGCGGTGAGTTTATCTGCTTCCTTGATTGCGACGATTACCTAGCGAAGAACGCATTGGAAGTCTTGCTTCTCAAGGCGCTTCTCAATCCACAACTAGCCTTCACACATCCCGGCGTCGTCCATTTTGGAGAAATGGAAGGTTGCTTCTACGACGAATTCAGCGTCAAGCGGCTCAAACGCGAACCCTATATTGGAATGGTGACTGCCTTGCGCCGCGATATTTACCTCGAACTGGGCGGCATGGACGAGAGTATGCTACTCAACTTCGAGGATTACGATTTCTGGCTGCGGTTAATCCAGACAGGCTATCGCGGGCAGCTTGTTCCAGAGCTCGTCTATTTTTATCGCCGCTTTAAAAACAGCGGAAACGCCGCGAAGATTGAACGAGCAATGAGCCGTGAGGAGCGGATGCGGGAGATTCGCCTACGGTACCCAAGGATCTTCGGTGGCCCGCCTGAGTGTGAAGTGGTGATGGACGCGATCGAGGATCCGCAAGCACCGATGAAGGACGAACTCATGGCCGAGTTCGAGGCTTACTACAGGCAAATCCACTTCGGCCCGAACTATCCATACGGATCGTCCCGGAGAATCAATACGCCTAATCTATTTCCGGCAAAGTATTATGATCTCGGGCGGATCAATATCCTTTACTGTATTCCGCACATGGTCGTCGGCGGCGCGGAGAATATCGACTTGGATATCCTTACCGGATTGGATAGATCACGATATCGCGTAATTGTCGCCGTTGAGCTGGCGGCGAACCATGTATGGTACAAGAGATTCAGCGATCAGTGTGATGAGCTTTTGCTTATTACCAATTACGCCGTGGGTGAACTACAGACCGACAAGCTCGTCGATTACCTTCTCTATGCCAAGAACATCGATATCTGCCTGAACAGAAACACATACATGGGCTATCGCGCGTTCAAGCGTTGGAAGGCAAGGTTCACACAAATTCGCTGCGTGGATCTTCACCACCTTCATAACTGGGGCTCGGATTGGGTCACGCAGTCGATCCCGTTTCACGATTGCATCGACCGGCGTTATCTGACGAATCATGACCTGAAGGAATATATCCTCGAGACATATACGATCAAAGAGGACACCTTTCGCGTTGCACACTGCGGAGTAGATCCGGATCAATTTGACCCCAGTAACTTCAAGCCCGGCATTCTCCGAGGCGAGTTCGGCATATCACCCGAAGCGCCGACCGTCGGATATCTTGCGCGATTTGACGAGCAGAAGGATCCCCTCAAGTGGCTCCAAGTGGCTGGCGAGTTGAGCCGAACAAGCCCTGAGGTTCAGTTTCTCATGGTAGGCGGAGGCGAATTATATGAATCGGCGAAACGATTCGCCGAAGATCTTGGTATCCGCGATCGCGTTCACTTTGCGGGGTATCGAACGCAAATTCCTCCATTGCTTGCGGACTTCGACTGCCTGCTCATGGTTTCGGGCCACGAGGGGTTGCCACAAGCCGTCTTCGAGGCGATGGCAATGGGAGTCCCCGTCGTTTCCTCTGACGCCGGAGGAACGAGAGAATGTGTAAACCCCAGCGTCGGAAGAATTCTTCCGATCGATGCGAGTCCCAGTCAATTTGCCGAGGCCGTCAGTGAGATTCTCGAGGAGGTCAGGAGCGATTCCGGAATTCGAGAGCGCAACCGCGACCGCGTCATCAACGAATTTCCCGTAAGTAAAATGCAGGAATTCTATCGTCGAGAGTTCGAAGAGATGTTCTCCGAGATTGATCGGGATAAGCGTCTTGAGGAGCTCCAGATCCAACTCATGCATGAGCCGCTTTTTACATGACGCAAGGGAGGCGCGGTCCGTCGATCCGATCCTCAGCCCTTCACTTTGCTTCAAGCAGCAGCGTGTATCCATGACCGGCATGTGCGCCTTCAATTGCCCGGAAGCCCGCGATATCACACATATTCGTCAGCGTCGTCGCGGTCGGAAGGAAGTACCAAGGCCCGAAATCGTCGAGATCGTAATCCCAGACTTTAGAAAAGGCTCCGAGGCCGCCATCAAGCCAGAACCGGGTCATGATCTGTCTCTCCACTTCGTTTAGCGCCGGAATGAAAAGCAGACCGGAAGGGGGCACATCGATCTTCCCGAATTCGTTGACGATCGTTGTCGGGATAACGGCAGAAGATAGAACCAGATACTTTTTCGTCAGCCGCCTGCAAGCGCGAAGAATATCGAATGGGTTTGGATGGTGATACAGTATGCCCGAAGAATGCACGACGTCATATGGCCGCATGTCGTTCAGCGTGCAGACATTGCCGGAAACACATTCGAAGCCGGTAACCTTCAATGAGTTCATTCGTTTTTCAAACAGATCCCACAGCTCGCCGCCCTCGATTGTCACGTCGATCATGGCCAGCGAACTCGCTCCGTGCCGATGAGCGACGCTCACTTTTTCGTTGACCGTTCCCCAGAGGCCGCCGATGTCGACGAACGAGCGACCCTTCACCACGCGGCTGATATAGACGTCTCGAATATCATCAGACATAGATTTCTGCTCCCGGTTCAATAATTTGCTGTTGCGGCATTACTTGCTCTAGCATAGGCCTCTGGACGTCAGATTACGAGCGGTAGCCAGGCGCCGCTTACGCGCACTTTTGCCGTAGGAACCAGAACCGGAATCGCTGGCCGTCAAGGAGATCGTAAAGACGCAGTCGTTCGTCTTCGCTCATCGCCTCGATGCGCTCCCGAGCCGTCGCCGAATTGCGCGCATTTTCAATTACCGGCTCCATCCCAAGCCATCCCTTGAATTCGAGCCGCGTATTTTTGATCCACCGCATGACGTCCGCCGCGTCGTATGCGTTCTCGAGCGGATGGCAAAAAGTGTCGAGGAGCCATTGATCCGGGATCGCTTCGTGCGAGCCGAATCGCGCCTTAAGGCCTTCGAGGTCCGGATCACCCTGGAGCGTATAGAGGAAGATCTCCTTGAACGCGCTGAGTCTGGCCCGGTTGTCATATGGATCGGGGATGATCTTCATAAGTGCCCGATTGATTCGATTGATCGGGCCGCGGGCCAATGCCGAATACAATCCAAGCACGTAGCGTGATTTCTTCCAGGTCAGCAGGCCGAGCGTCTGCTTGAAAAGAGTTTCGGGATCTTCAGTGTGATGCAGGCTGCCATTGGCGCTGATTACATCGACTTTGGTCCCGCCGAGAAGCTTTTCAGCGTCGTTCATATCGCCGTGAATGAATTCGATGTTATTGAAACCACGATCGCGAGCCAGGCCGCTCGCCAGTTCGAGCGACGCAGCGGTGAAATCGAGCCCGATCACCCGCGATCCTTCGGGAAGTCCGGCTGCGATGCCGCAGAGGATTTCTCCTGTTCCACACCCCAGGTCCAGCCAGGTGATTGGCTTCGAGAAAGCCTGCCGAGGTTCTACGCTGTCGGACCGGACGGCGGCCAGAGTCTTTCCCAGGGCGATCAAGTCATTCTGATCGTCTTCACGGTCGAACATTGGGAACGGAAAGTCCTCATAAAATGCACGGACGGCGTGACGATCAGCTCCCATAACACGCCTCGAATTCATACTCCGGCATGGTCATCCCCCAGCCAGAAGGCTTATGGGTGTGTGTATCGATAACTTCGATCGCGCGGGCCTGCGGGATCCAGTCGAAATAGGCCGAACCGGGCGGGTATCCTCCGAGTCCGACGGCCACGAAATATCGCCCAGGCCTGACACGCAGGACGACGCTGAAACGCACAAGCACTTCATCACCCTTTCGCAATGGGCCGATCACCTGCGGCACGGTTGAGTTCGTGATCGCAAAGATTGGCATTGCCTTCGGGTCTAGAAACTGGACGCCCATATCGATCTTGTCTAATTCCTGATTGGCTCGGGCACAGATGATGATATCGATCCGCTCGCCGAAATCGATGATGTCCGCATCCATGCCGCCATCCTTGACGGCATAGACTTCATGCAGCTCAAGCTGCCGCTCACCCCACCGACCTTCGGCGTTGAATTCAGTCCGATTCCCATTGCGCCGGTATCGCTCCGCGCGAGTCCGAAGCGCGTGCGCCGGGGCCCCGCTATCGGACTCGACCTCGTGACTCGGCTCGGGTTCATCGGAAGTGGTGGCAAGATTGCCTTGCCGCTGCTCGGCCTCGGCTTGCTTGGAATTGAGCAGGCGCCTGGACCAGGATTCAAAATACAGGTTAAGAGCCTTTTTGGGATCGCCGAGCATCCGCGCTGCGCCATTCTCAAGGTAAAGCGTCTCATGGCAGAGGCGTCGGATGGCATCGGAATCATGGCTGACGAACAACAGAGTCAATCCATCGGCCATCATCTCGTCCAGTTTCTCGAAGCACTTGAGCTGAAAACCAGCGTCTCCGACGGCGAGAGCCTCATCGATCACCAGCACATCGGCGTCGACGTTAATCGCGGCGGCAAACGCCAGGCGCACCATCATGCCGCTCGAATAAGTTCGGACAGGCATATCCAGGAAATCGCCGATGTCGGCAAACTGTGCGATGGATTCGAAACGCTGATCCATCTCCTCCTTTTCGAGACCAAGGATCGCACCATTCAGGTATACGTTTTCGCGACCGCTGAATTCGGGATTGAAGGCACTGCCCAACTCAAGCAATGCCGTAACCCGACCGCTGGTGTGAATCTCGCCGAACGTCGGAGTCAGCGTCCCGGCGACAAGTTGCAGCAGCGTGGATTTGCCGCAGCCATTATGGCCAATAATCCCGAGCGAGCGGCCTCGCTTGAGCTCGAAAGAAATGTTACGCAGCGCCCAGAACTCTCGATACAGCTGCCGCCGATGGCTGTAATACATTTGCCGGAGGCGATCTGTGGGCGTGTCATATATCAGATAGCACTTCGATATATCGCGCGCCGAAATGAGTATCTCAGGATCTGCAGCGAGCTCGCCCCTCGGCGTCGCGGCGGGCGCCTCCACAGCGAGATTCGGCGTTGGGATGTGATCGGTCGGATTCGGCATTTATCAGGATTTCATCTTGCCCAATGCATCGGGCCTTCCCGGTTTTCCTGCTTATCAATCTCAGGCGAGGGACCCCGCCCCGGATAGTGATTAGAGAATGTCGGCGAAGCCATGCTTGGTCTGCATGAACCACGCGTATCCCAAAATCATTACCACAAAGCTAAATGCCGTGACTGCTCCAAACTCGGTCCAGCTTGGCATCTCTCCCCAGACAAGTGTTCTCCGGGCCATATCGACGATGACGGTCAAAGGATTCATCTTTATCGCGGACTGGAGCTTTTCGGGAACAAGCGAAAGCGGATAGAAAATCGGCGTAAGGAAAAACAGTAGCCGTGTGAATATCGTTACGCCCTGTTGAACATCACGCATGAATACGCCGAGTGAGGAGAGAAACCAGCTGATGCCCATGGTCAGCATAATCAACGGAACAAGGGCGAGAGGAAAGAGAAGTCCTGTCATCGGGAGCCCCTGATTAACGATCGCGAGTGCCACGATGAGGATGAGAGAGCTGACAACCAAATTGAAGAGGGTCTCGAAGAGCAAAACGATCGGCAGAATTTCGAGCGGGAAGACGACTTTTTTAACGAAATTCGCGTGGCCTACGATGATGAGTGAGGCCTGGCCGACACAACCGGTGAACAGGTCGAAAAGCATGAGTCCGGTGAACAAAGTCAGCGCGTAGTCCAGGCGGGTTTCGTCCGGATTGCCTCCCCAGCGGGCTTTGAGCACGACGCTAAAGGCGAACGTATAAACAGCCAGCGTCGCCATCGGCGTGGCAAAGGCCCAGAATCTGCCCAGAAGCGATGCCCTGTACTGATTCTGAATCCGCCGCCGCGCCAGCTCGCGCACGAGCGACCAACGCGGCCACAGATCGGCGACGAAACGGATGGGGTTGAGATGATATTGCACGGGCTTGCGCTGACGCGTATTGACCCGAACTTCGCGTTCCAATTTCCGGTTCTCCTCGGGGCGAAGCGATCGCCTGATGTCGTACGCAGTCTCCCGCAGCGGTACATTCTCCGCTTCGCGCGCCGCCTATCTGAACGTATTCACCCCGAGGGCGCAAGGGGTTTGCCTAGGCAGATCGAGCACGCTGGAACCTAGCGCTTGGTGGACGACCCGTATAGAATATCGTCGGCGTGATCGGCCGGGCGTTCCAGATCCAGAATGATCGATGGAGTCCTCTTCCATGTTAGCCGCGCTTGCTTTGTTGGCCGTAGCCGCCCTTTCAGCGAGCCGAAGCGACCGGACAAATGAAGGCACTCGAATTTCACTTCCACCAAGGACCACGGCATCGCGCTGATTTTCGATTTCCAAAGACGGTTCCGCGTGGTGAATTCGCCTTTACGCTCGGACCGATGCGATTCCGAGGGGATCCCTGGTCGAACTGCTCAAAGGCCGCGTGTGTTTATTTCGAGAAATCGGAAAGCTTTACATGAGACGCTATATCTCGAAACTTTTTCCCAGCCGCAGGCTCAGGTTGATGGCCATCTCGTGCTTTGCGGCCCTGGCGCTATCCGGTTACCTTTTCTTTGGTTTGAATTCCAAGACGAGGCGCTCGCGTGATTACTCGTCCGAGGCTTTCTTCACACAACCCGTCCCCGTAGAGCAATACGAGGCAATTAAGAGCTCCGAAGACTTGACTGCCGAAAAGGATCCACGCCTGCCACGCGTGGGCCTGGCACAGTTTATTCGGACCGCCGAAGACGAAATCTCGTTTTGCATGTTTCGATTTGATCTGGCGATCGTGGTCGATGCGCTTGTCGACGCGCATCATCGAGGCGTGCGTATCCGGGTTCTCACGGATCAGGATTTCAAATTTGCGTACTGGCCTTCAGCTTTCAATGCCCTTGAAGATGCCGGTATCGAAGTCCGAACAGCCAACTGGATCATGAATCGACCGATGCATAACAAGTTTGTTGTGGTCGATCAGAAGTCCGTGTGGACGGGCGATTGGAACGCTCATCAGGCAGATGAATTTCTGGCTCATCATTCCGCGTTGAAAATCACCGACCTCGGATTGGCTTCAATTTACTCTGACTATTTCAATCGTCTATATGAGGGAATTCCGCCCGAAGGGTTGCGCGATTATCCCAAAGAGGAAGAACGGTCCGTCCGGCTCGGTAACGGCGTCTTGCTTCGAGTGCATTACATTCCGGCTGAATCCGGCTCGCAAGTGGTCGCACGCGAACTTGCGAAGGCCGAGAAAGAAATCGTTTTCGCCGAGGCGTATTTGGGCGACCTCCAGGTTCTCAACGAGCTTGCGCACGCAAGCTGGAGGGGCGTCGCCGTCCGCGGCCTCTACCAGAATAGCACGAAGAATGCCGCCGCCTCCCTGGCGATTCGTGGAGTCGATATACGTCGGCCTCTCCTTTTCTTGGGCAGCAAGTATATCGTGATCGACGGTCGAACGGTTGTCACTGGCTCTTGGAACGCAAGCGCGGATCATCCCGACTACGACAACCTGATCGTGATCAAGGGCGACATAGGACTCAGCCAAGACTTCCTCATGAATTTCGATGCAATGTTTTCCGATGCGGTTCCCTATCTTAACCCTGGCGTAGAGCGCGAACCTGTCGAGCCGCCGGAAACTTCAGAGGGGGGAATCGAGCGTTTCGATCCGACTCCCATCCATGTCGATGCGTCCCCCGGCTCACCGGTCGTCGAGGCGATTTACGTTGATCGCTCGCAGATGATTCTCGACCAAAGCGTAGAGGTCTGGGTTGAGGTATCCGTGGCGCATGGAGATTCGGGAGAGCAGTATCGACTCGTCTGTTACGCGGCGCCACGCTTCAGCAAATACGGAGAGGGAATCGCCGATGCAGGTTCTCCGGTTGTACTGAACCCATGGGCCGCATCTGCCGGACAGCCCCCGCGCTCTGTGGTTTTTAAATTTGCCTGCAGAACAACTCTCGGGCCGCAGTGGCAGCTCTACGCACGCATCATCGCCAAAGATCCGCGGACCGGTCGCCAACGCGAAGTCGGTCTGTATGAAGCCCCGTTCTTCGCGAAGTAACCTCAGACGCTTCGGCGGGTCATCTACTGATCGTTATTATTCGCCGCAGCGGCAGGCCAGGGTCTCTTGCCATAAATTTCCGGCTCGACGATCAGAATCGAAGCGCCCTTTGACGTCCCCTCAGATTTGAACGAGAGCGTGATATCGACTTCTTCACCCCCGAAACCGTCGATGTCTACCGTCCAATTCTTGCGAATCGAATATTCCCATTGCGAAGAGTACGCAATTCTTGCCGATCCCAGTTCCCGGCCTTGTGCCGAGAGCCCCACATTGACTTTGTAATTCTCTTCGCCGGGCCCCGGCAGGAGGATTATGGTTGAATAGAATGATCGCTCAATGTTTGCAGGAAGTTTGCTGAAAGTGACCGACGCATCCACCGAACCGGACTTCACATCGAACGCAATTTCAAGCGCTTCCTGCTCGTACCTGTAAAACTTGACTGTTGTAATATCATTCCTGACAGCTCGCGGTTCAATGTATTCAGGGAAATCGAGCAATGAATATCGAGAGGAATCGACAAGGGGAATCATGTGCCATTGCCGGAAGTCCATAAGAAGGTCCGGCACTATTTCCCAGACGAGTATCTTGGTTCTCGGCGAGACTCCTCTGCGCGCAAGAACTCGCCTGCTCATCGTCGGAGAGCCGGCCGCTATGGATATAACGTTTGTGGGCAAATTCAATTCTTTGACGAGATGATACCAGAAGGAGGAGGTCGTGTTGCTGGGATATGCCAGGAAGCTGTCTCCGACGAGCTGTACAAAAGTGTCTTGCGCGTTCCGGTCGAAGAGTTCGGTATCGCCGAGGTGAGCCCAATCGGTGATCTCAAAAAGGGCATCGATTTGCTTGATGTCGGATTCGGGCGGTGGTGTCGCCGGGTCTTGGGTCGCAGTGGGGCCAGCTCCCCCTGATGGGTGATAAGTCCTCAGCTCGGGGTTCTCTCGCCAGGCCTTCGTTTCTCGAATGCGCTCCGCGATGGCCGCGGCCGCAAGGTGCGCGCCTTCACTTCGCCAGTGTGCCCCGGTGTATTCATATAGCTTGATTTGATCCTCGGGTGAGAAACCTTGATCCCGCTCACGGAGAAAAACTGGCGTCAGGTCCACATAAGCAACACCTATGCCGTCCAACTGTTTCAAGAATTCGAGAAAGAAAACATCGACGCGCGCGTTCTGCCGCGGATCGAAATGCAAGCCGGTCGCCAAGTCTGGATAGATTGTGGTCTTTCTTGGGGGGAAAAACATAATCAATTCGATGCCTTGCTCGGCGCATTGGCCGGCGTAACGGGCAATGGCATCGAGCGGTCGAACGGAATTCGAAGTCTCTGTGCTCGGCTCCCAGAAGCGGGGCGTATACAGATATTGAAAAGCCTCGAAAGACAGTCCCAAGTCTTTATTATGTATCTTTTTCTCACTGCCCTTCGCTCTTAGTAATTCAAGGATCTGTTTCACCTCCGGAGCAAGGGCTTTGTATTCCGAAGGGATGGGAAGTGGTTGCGGGTCATTCGATCCTGGCGTGGCTGGAGTGCTTATCACCGCGTCGGGAGGAGTCGTATTATTCGCATTCTCGCTCGGCCGGTCTGAAAGTGTGTTTCTCCCTCCGGAGATT
The DNA here is from genome assembly GCA_021772735.1 of Candidatus Sumerlaeota bacterium. GTDB lineage: Bacteria > Sumerlaeota > Sumerlaeia > MVZB01 > JAJFLK01 > JAJFLK01. The sequence goes on from JAJFLK010000222.1 coordinate 10,186, forward strand.
CGGTTCGCGCTGATCGCCCAATAGACGGGCAGGGCAAAATCGCCCACGTCATCGACCTGCATGGTCGTGGAGACCCGGTTTTCAATGTCGGCAAAAGGAACCAGACTGACGTGCAGCCGCTCGCCGGTCTTGTATGACGATGCCGGCAGTTTCATGCGGTTGCGGAACGCCCAGAAGGCGGCCAATATATCGGATTGGGGCAATCGTGATAGCGCCGGTGGATCGGCAAGTAATTCGATATACGTAATGCAATCTTCGTAGGGCGCATCCCGAGGGTCCGGGACCTGCGAAATTCTGCCCACGGTGCACGTCAGCTCGATCGCGGATTTGAGTAGATCATTCCCGCCATCTTGAGCGGATGATATCGAGAGGCTGCACAGAAGGTATAGGACGCAGGCGGCAAGGCCTCGTGCAAGCACGCGGAATTGCATTGTCGATCCTCTTGAGGCCGTTCTCGGTCCGCCGGATGCTGCGTCAGTTCGCTCGCGCGGGTACGGTTTGGAACTTTGAATCCCGGAGAGGGACGGCGCCGTCTGCGCCGCATCGGCTCTGGTATCCTTGCTGGGATAAAGGTGGTGGGTGGAGCCGGAATCGAACCGACGACATCCGCCTTGTAAGGGCGGCGCTCTAGCCAACTGAGCTACCCACCCAGCCGGACCCAGCAAACCAGACCGCGACGGGCGTTGTCAATTCGGATGGTCGGCCCGCCGGCGGGTGGGTTGTGTTTCGGCACGAGCGTCGAAGAAGAGAATCCGCAGATTACACAGATTTCACAGATTACGCGGATTCTGATCGGATGAGATCCGTGTGGCCGCGCCTCTCTATTCTTCGCGGCTTTGCGTGAAATACCCGCCTGGCACGTGTTCTCCGGGGTGAGCTTCCCTTGCGACTCTCAGAACTGAATCGCGTTCGTCAAGATCGGCATTCGCGAAATACGTTCGATTTTCCGATCTCGCTCCGGCTAAGCTTCCGGCATGTCCAGAGCAGCCGGTCGTTCCTTAATCACATTCGCAATCGTGTTTCTCGCGGTCGCCGTGTTCTTCGGCCTCTCCGGTGTGGCCTCGGCTCAAGATGCGGCGGCCCCGAAACTGCCGACCCCATCGGCCTGGCCTCCCGTGCTGACCGAACGCCTTTGGGATGATCCCGGCTCGACTGCCGGTCCCGTGCAGGACGAACCAGGCGCGCCTCGGATGCTTCTGATCTATCCCAAGCCCGGCACCAAGGTCGATTGGGATGAAAAGAACACGCGATACGCGGGCCGCGTCGAGCCGGCAGATTCTGTCGTCCGCATCGGCGATACCGAAATCACGGTCTATCCAGGCGGCGTGTTCACGGGATTGATCGAATTGCCGGTCGGCATCCGCGAGGTGAGATTTATCACCGAGCGCGCCGGCAAACGGACGACACTCGCGCGGACCATCACGCGGCACGAACGCAGGCTCGGTCCTGCCATCTCGCCGCTGGCTTTTCATCCCGCGCCCGTGGAGCCCGCAGGCAAGCAAGAGTATTGGCTCCGTCCCGATTCGCAGTTCAAGGTCCGGCTCCGGGCGAGCCCGGGCGGCGAGGCGTCTTTCAGGATCGGCTGGGCGAGCCACTGGCAGCCGATGAAAGAAGTCCGGGCGACGCCCGAGGAAGGCGGCGCTTACGAAGCGATCATCGGCGCGCCCGAAAGCCTGGCTCCCGGCGAACTCACGGCGGTCGAATTTCGAGTGGAAGCAGGGAACGGAGCGCGTGACGCCGAACCCATCCACATGACGTCCAAGTTGCGAGTCCTGCGCCTCGCCGCTGATGAACCCTTGCGCGGCGAGGTCACCGAATATCGGTCGACGTTCCTCAAGAATCCCGAGGGCTGGGAACGATATGGAAACTGGGTCGGCGGCGTGCCCTTCGCGCTGATGGCCCGGCTTGGCGACCGCGTTCACGTCGATTTCGGCCGTGGCGCGGCGGGATATCTTGAGATCGCAAACGTGCGCATCGGTCTCGAATCCGCCCGTGTTTCGCTCCCGATGTTGGCCGAGCCCGTCGTCGCGTTTGGGAATGCAGATGGGGCACGCCCGGATCGTGTCGTCATCGACTGGCCTGCATCGAGCCCGGTCGCCACCATTTTCGATGTCAATGAGACTGGAGACCCCGGGGCGGAAATCTCGGCTTTGCGGGTCTCGCTTCCGGGCGCCGCCGGTGCAGCCTCGGGGCGATTTGCGCCGAGCGCGCCGAGCCCGTTTCGCGATGTGGAGATCGTGGACGGCAGCGCCGAGAGCCCGCCCGAAGTTCGCATCGGTCTGAAAAATCGTGAGCTCTGGGGCTACGAGATCGGCATGGTTGATTCCGAGACGCTTCGGCTTGAAGTCCGATCTCGTCCGGCGATATCGAGCGACCTGAAGCGGCCGCTCAAGGGCATGCGCATCATGCTCGATGCCGGCCACGGCGGCAGCGACAATGGGGCGCTCGGGCCATCGGGTTTGACCGAGGCCGACGTGAACCTTGTCCTCGCAGCGCAACTGGAATCCAGGCTCGCGGCGCTCGGGGCGGAGATCCTCCAGGCGAGAACCACGGATGCGAAGGTCGAGCTGGACGCCCGGGTCAAGGAGGCGCTCGAGTGGGCCCCGGATATGTTCATCAGCGTTCACCACAATTCGGTCGCCCTGGCGACGCACCCAATGAAGGACCAGGGGCCGAAGGTGTATTACCACTATCCGCACTCGATTGGCTTGGCCGGCGCAATCGCCGGAGAGCTGTCCGCCCTGCTAACCCCCGGCAAGAAACCTCGCGTCCTGAAGAGTGTTTTCCGGGTGAACCGGAATATCAGCCTATGCCCGTCGGTCCTGATCGAAGGCGGATTCATCTGCAATCCGCTCGATGAGATCATCCTGCGCGATCCCGCGCGCCTGGACCAGATGGCCGAGGCGATCGCACGGGGGGTTGTGCAGTCGCTTTCGGGTCCCTGACGCGGTGGCGACGCTAGCGTCCGTGGGCTGAAAACCGAGGCGGCGTTGCATTCGATGCGCTATATTGGTTAAGATGCCTGGGGCCGATACGGCATATTGAGCCACGGCCCCTTGGCGGTTGAGCACGGGCCGGCCCAAACCTCGGGCCCGGCAGAGGGGTCAGCTGTCCTCGGAAGGCCCTTCGGGTTTCGCAAGCCCCTTAAATTAGAAACGTTCACAAAATCTCCAAGGAGACCCAACCATCTTGAAACGCAAACTTCGATTCGGAGCCTTCGAGCAGCGCGTCGCATTTCTGTGCGTCGTGCTTTTCGGAGCATTTGGACTGCTTTTCATTCGCCTTCCAGCCCATCTGGCGGCGATGGAGAAACAGCACAAGTATGAAGGGGAATTCTACGAGTTCGCCCAGCTCTTCAGCGAAATCTATCGCGATGTCAGCGAGCGATACGTTGATGAAGTCGATTCCAAGCAGCTCTTTGAGGGCGCCATCCGAGGCATGTTCGCCACTCTCGATCCGCATAGCCAGTGGCTTTCGCCCGATTCGCTTACGAATCTTGAGAAAGAGACTGAGGGCGAGTTCTCTGGTGTGGGACTGCATATCACACTGCGCGACGGGGTGCTGACGGTCATTGCGCCCATACCCGGCACGCCGGCGGCACGCGCGGGACTGCTGCCGATGGACCGCATCGTGGAGATCGATGATGAGACCACCGATGAGATCACATTGACCGAAGCCGTCAAGCGTCTGACCGGCCCCGACGGCACCAGTGTCGACGTCAAGGTCTTCCGCGAAGGCGAGGACGAACTGCTCGAATTCACACTTGTGCGCGACAAGATCAAGATCGAGAGCGTTTTTTGGCGCGTGCTCGAAGATGACATCGCATACCTCCGCATCGAACGCTTTGCCGACGACACGGCCGGCGATGTCAAGCGTGCGCTCAAGGAGTTCAACAAGCTCGATCTGGAAGGCATGATCGTCGATCTTCGTTATGACACGGGCGGGCTTCTCGATAAGGTCGTCGAGATTTGCGATTACTTTCTGCCGCCCGAGCAGATCATTGTCTCGACCAAGGGGCGCCGCGAGAACAACAACAACGAATATTTCTCCGAAAAGGCGCCTTTGACCGAACTTCCTCTGGTGGTCCTGGTCAACCGAGGCTCGGCCTCGGCTTCGGAAATCTTCGCCGGCGCGATGCAGGATACCAAGCGCGGGGTCATCATGGGCCCCGAGGACGAGAACACTTTCGGCAAGGGCTCCGTCCA
>JAJFLK010000223.1 GCA_021772735.1 Candidatus Sumerlaeota bacterium
CGGGAATCGAAATCGATCTTGACCTCATCCCCGCGCGCGCCAAAGCCATGAACCCGTGCGAACTTCTGCTCTCCGAAAGCCAGGAACGCATGCTGGCCGTCGTCGAGCCCGGCAAGCTTGCCGCCGCGCTCGAGGTCTGCGCGCGTCTGGAATGCGAGGGCCACGCGATCGGGCAGGTCACCGATACGGGCCGGATGATCGCTCGGCACGGCGGCGAACTCGCCGTCGATCTGGAAGTCGCGCATCTCGTCCTTGAAGCGCCGATGTATAGGACTGATTCTCCAAGGGGCGCATCGGAGGAAATCGCAGCGGACAGCAGCGCGAGAGCAGCCGAATCCGAACCGAGTTCATTCACCGATACCGATTCGAGATCGGCGTCGCACATTCGCCGACGCCTGGCAACGCGGCTCGCGTCGCCGTCTTTTGCATCGAAGCGATGGATCTATCGGCAGTTCGATCACACCGTGCAGGGCAATACCGTCTTGCGGCCCGGCGAAGCCGACGCCGCTGTCCTTCGCGTGATGGACGCCGATGGCGAGGGCTTCCGCCTGCTCGCCGTGGCGTCGGGCGGCAGCGCGTGGGGCGCTGGGAGCGAGCCTGACGATCCTTATGCCGCCTATCTCCTCGGATTCGGCGCGGTCTGCGAAGTCGCTCGGCGGCTCGTCTGCACTGGAGCGAAGCCGCTTGGCCTGACGAATTGCCTCAATTTCGGCTCGCCCGAAAATGGCAGAATCTTCGCCGATTTCGAGCATTGCGTCGATGGGATGGCCGCCGCGTCTCGGGCTCTCGGCATCCCGGTCACAGGCGGGAACGTTTCGTTTTATAACGAGACCGACGGCATCGCGATCCCGCCGACGCCGGTCGTCGGCATGGTCGGGCGGATTGAGCGGCCTGTGCACATCACGCGCGTCGGGTTCGCGACCGAAGGTGATCTTGTTTGGATTCTCGGCGCTTCAATTCCCGACACGCCATTGAGCGAAGCTTTCTCGATCAACCCCGGGCCAATTATCGAATTGCATTGCGTCCTCGCCCGCGCGATCCGCTCGGGGCTCATCGCCTCCGCGCACGACGCCGGACGCGGGGGATTGGCCGTCGCGCTGGCGCGGTGCTGCACAGCTTCACGGTGGGGGCTCGGATTTATCGCCGCGGGCGACGCTGGCTTGTGGACCGATCCTTCGGCAAGTCTCTTGGCGGCAGATTTCTCGCAAGTCGTCATCTCATGCAATCCCACGCACAAGACGGCCCTGACCGAATTAGTCGCGGAGTTCTCGGCCCGAACGCGCGTGGAATTCGCGGAAATCGGAACCGTCGGCGGAGACGAATTGAGACTGGCCGAGGGCTGCGCGATTCCTCTGGATGAACTTCATCGCCTCGCCTTGCGCCATCCGTTACAATAACGCCTCGGCCAAAATGAATGGACGCGGATTGACCCGGTCCGGCTCGGCGCACGCAATGTCATCGTCTCCAAGATCGTCTTCAACGCAAAGTCCAGACCCGGACCAGCGCGTCGGCGGACGCCCGCGCGATGAATGCGCCGTTTGCGGCGTCGCGGGTCACGCCGAAGCCGCGCGGTTCGTTTCGCTCGGACTGTTTGCACTTCAGCATCGCGGCCAGGAAACGACGGGCATCGTCTCGGCCGAGGCCGCGCCTGGCGCACCGCTTGACCCCAAGTTGAACCCCGCTTGGCAGACCACATTCCATACCCATCGAGCTATGGGTCTCGTCGCTGATGCTTACTCCGCCCGGGCGCTGGCCGAGTTGCACGGCGCAGTCGCGATCGGCCATAACCGATATTCGACGACTGGAGACGCGACGGCCTCAAACACGCAACCCCTGACTTGCGCTTCGGCCGATGGACCGATCGCTCTTGCCCACAACGGCAATCTCACGAACGCCCGCGAGCTTCGCGAGGAGCTGCAGGCCGGCGGCGCGACCTTCGCGACGGATGTCGATTCCGAAGTGATTCTTCATCTGATTCGCAGGCCCGAGGGCGATGATTCGGCGAACGGGTCTTCAAATGGTTCCAAAGATTACGACTTCGAGGCCCGGCTGATCCGAGCTTTGGGCCGTCTCGAAGGCGCTTACTCGCTCGTGCTTGTTCACGGCACGGCGCTTTATGCCGTGCGCGATCCGCGCGCGATGCGCCCGCTCATTATCGGGCGTCTCGAAGACGGAGCGTGGGCGGTCGCCAGCGAGACCGTCGCCCTGGACCTGATCGGCGCACGGACCATCCGTGACGTCCGCGCCGGCGAGGTCATCCGCCTCGCGGCCGGGCGCGAGCTCGAAACGGTCTGGACCGCCGAATTGAGCCCGGCGGCCGAGCCCGCCCATTGCATCTTCGAGCTGATTTATTTCTCAAGACCCGATTCGGTGGCCGACGGCCAAAGCGTGCTGCAAGTCCGCGAGCGGCTTGGCGCGGAGCTCTGGGCCGAACATCCCGCGCCGGGCGAAGTCGTCATCGGCATTCCAGACAGCTCGATCCCGGCGGCCGTCGGATACGCGCGCGCCGCGGGGTTGCGATACGAGACCGGGTTGGTTCGGAACCGATACGTCGGCCGGACGTTTATCGAGCCCAATCCGGGCATTCGCGACCTCGGCGCGCGATTGAAGTACAGCGCGGTGCGTTCGGTCGTCGCAGGCAAGAGCGTCGTCGTCGTCGATGACTCGCTCGTGCGCGGGACAACAAGCCGCCAGGTCATCCCGCTGCTGCGCGAGGCCGGAGCACGCGAAATTCATCTGCGCATCACCGCGCCGCCCTGGCGTCACCCCTGCCGATTCGGCATCGACGCGCCCGACCCCTCTGACTTTGTCGCCAGCGATCTGAGCGTCGAAGAGATACGCCGCAGCCTCGCTCTGGATAGCCTCGGATTCCTCTCAGCCGCC
>JAJFLK010000224.1 GCA_021772735.1 Candidatus Sumerlaeota bacterium
CGCGGCGGCGACCTCGCGCCCCGAACAGGTCGCCGGTATGCACTTCTTCAATCCGCCGCCGCTGATGCGGCTGGTCGAAGTGGTCCGTGGCGATCAGTCAAGCGATGCGACCATCGACCGGGTCTCGGCCATCGCCGCCGAATGGGGCAAAACGGCCGCGGTCGCCAAGGATACGCCCGGGTTCATCGTCAACCGATGCGCGCGATCGTATTACGGCGAGAGCCTCAAGATGCTCGGCGAGGATCTCACTGATTTCGGAACCATCGACCGCATCATGACCGGCGTCGGCGGGTTCAGGATGGGGCCGTTCCAGTTGCTCGATCTCGTTGGGATTGAAGTGAACTTCGCGGTGACTCAATCGGTATACAACGCGTACTTCCAGGAGGCGCGCTTCCGCCCCAGCCCAATCCAACGAAAGATGGTGGATGCCGGTCTGCTTGGGCGCAAGACCGGCCGCGGTTTCTATACCTACGAAAATTCCTGAACGAAGATAGAAGGCTCACACCGATGGCGAAAGATAAGAAACGAATCCTGCTCTGGGGCGATGGATACCCGGCGGCAATCTGGCGGCGGTCGTTGCGTGAGGCCGAGACCCCGTTCCTTGAGATGGGCACGGGGATCGACGAGGAGCTGCCGCGACGCCGCGCCGAGGTCATCATCGACACCGAGGACAACAGCCTCGCGCTGGATGATCCGGCCGAGCTCGATGACACGCTGGCGGAATTGGAGAACCTCGCCGCAACCGATGAGGAGCAGGAGATTTACGGCGGCCTTGAGGCCGACCCGCCTGAAACGAACGGCAACGGCCACACCACGCCGTTCAGCGAAGAGATGCCCGAAGAGTTGCTTGCCGATGACGGCCTGCTGCTCGTGCCGACTTACTGGAGTTCTCCGACGATGCTGGCCGCTGCGTATGAAGGATGGGAGAACCGCGCCGTGGGATACACCCTTTTCCCCACACCGCCCGAACGCGAAGGTCCGCCGATCATCGAGATCGCCAAACCCTTGCAGGCCGATGATAAGGCGCTGAATCGCGCGCGCGATTTCCTCACTGGCGCGGGGTTCCGGGTCGAGGTCGTCGGCGATGCGCCGGGGCTTGTCTTCGGGCGGACTCTGGCCTGCCTCATCAATGAAGCTGCCTACGCGCTGGGCGAGGGACTCGGCTCGGCGGGGGACATCGACAACGCGATGAAGCTCGGACTGAATTATCCCAAGGGCCTGCTCGAATGGGCCGATGAATTGGGACTCGATATGGTGCTCGGCATCCTGACCGGACTTCACGATTTCTATCTCGACGAGCGGTACCGCCCTGCGCCGCTCCTGCGTCATATGTTTATCGCCGGGCGCCATTTCCGGCCCGGGAATTAACCCCGAACGAAATATCCAGCGCATAGGATCGATCAAAGTAATGAGCAAAACGAACGGAACGAACGATTACGCCAACTGGGATCTGACATCCTACTTCCCCGAGTTCGACGGCGAGGCGTATCGTGTGCATCGCGACGCGCTCGAAGCGGGCCTGGCCGCGCTGGGCGAGGACGCCACGGCGCTGGGCACGATCTCCACCGAGAACGCCCCTGCCTGGGCGGCGTTACTCGTCCGCGAAGAAGACCTGATGAAAGACTATTCGCACATCGCCTCTTACGTCGGGTGCCTCAGTTCAGACTACGCGCAAAACGAAGGTTACAAGAGAGAACAGGCGCGCATGGCGCGGATCGGCGCGATGTATCAAAAGGCCATGGTGCCGGTCGTCGCCGCGATGCGCACCGTCGAAGACGAGGCGTTCGAGGCTTTGACGGCGTGCGAAAGCCTGAGCGGAGCGCGCTATTCGCTTGAACGCGCGCGTGAGGACGCACATCGCTCGATGGCGCCCGAGCTCGAAATGCTTTCGGCCGATCTGGGCGTGGATGGAATTTCGGCATGGGGTCGACTTTACAACGATGTCGCGGGGAATCTCGATTTTGAAATGCGCTGGCCCGACGGGCGAACCGAGCGCGTGCCGATGGCGCAGAAGCGCACTCTGCTCGACGACCCGGACGCCGAGGTTCGCGCCGCAGCGATGGCGGGCTCGAATCGCACATGGAGCGGAGTTGAGAACGTCGCGGGCGCATGCCTGAACGGGATCTCCGGCACACGGCTTACGCTGAACCGCAATCGCGGCGTGAAGAGCTTTCTGGAAATCGCGATGTTTCAATCCGGCGTCAGCCAAGAAACAATCGAACTGATGTGGAGCGTCGTCGCGCGCAACCGCGAAGTTGCCTGGCGATACCTGCGGCGCAAGGCGCAGCTCATCGGCAAGCCGAAGCTCGGGATGCAGGATCTGATGTGCCCGCTGCCGCTGGCGACCAGTCGGCGGTTCACCTGGGCCGAGGGCACAGGCAGGGTTCTCGATGCGTTCGGAGCCAGTTATCCGGCGCTGGGCGAATTCGCGCAGATGATGCTTGATGAGCGACGCGTCGAATCCGAAAAGCGGGCCGGCAAGCGCCCGGGCGCCTTTTGCACGTCTTCATATAAATCGTGCGAATCGCGTGTGTTCATGACCTACGGCGGATCGATCGGCGATGTGCAAACGCTCGCTCACGAACTGGGCCATGCGTTTCACAACTGGGTCATGCGCGATATTCGACCCTTCGCTCGCTCGTATCCGATGACGCTGGCCGAGGCCGCCTCGACTTATGCCGAGGAGATCCTGTCTCGCTCGATCATCGACGATCCCCAGGCCGATGACGCGCTCAAGGCCGAACTGCTGAACACGAATGTCGGCTCGGCGGCCATTTACATGCTCGATATTCATATGAGATATATCTTCGAGAAGGCGCTCTATACCGAGCGCGCCGATGGCGAGCTGAGCGTCTCGCGCATGAAAGAGCTGATGCTCGAAGCCCAGCACGAGAGCTTCGGCGATACACTTGCCGAAGATGAGATGGACCCGCTCTTCTGGGCGTCCAAACTGCATTTCTACATCACTAGCGTTACGTTCTATAATTTCCCGTACACTTTCGGGTATATGCTGAGCCAGGGGATCGCGGCACGCGGACGTGCCGAAGGGCCCGAGTTCCTGGCACGGTATGAGGCCTTCCTGCGAATGACCGGCAGCGACACGGCCGAGAATGTCGCACAGCGAACGCTTGGGATTGACCTCACGAGCGAGGGGTTCTGGCAGGAGACGATCGACGGGATCGCCGAAACGATGAACCAGTTCGAAGCCATCGTGCCCAGAGTCACAAGTTCGAAGGAGGCCTGAGAAGGCCGCGTAAAGATTCCCATGAAAAATCTTATACGATCTTCTCGAGCGATCCCGGCCATTGCCCTGTTCATGGCCGCTGCGATGAGCGTTCGCGCTGAGCCGACCCGGATCGGATATGAACCGGGCCAGACGTATCCCGATTTCGAGCTTCCGTTGCTCGACGGCGGAAGGGCGCGGCTCTCGCACTTTCGAGGCAAAAAAGTCCTGCTTTTTCATTTCGCCTCGTGGTGAGCGGGCTGCCGCCGAATCCTGCCCGTGTGGCAGAAAGCAGTTCAGCCTTACGTCGCAGCCGGAGAACTTATCGCGCTCGGGTGCGTCCAGGAGCAGCATCCGGACCGCACGCGGCTCTACCGCCAGTGGCGCGCTCTGGAGTGGCCCATATTTGTCGATTCGATGAACACGATCGATCTGGATGCTGTGCCCGTGCCGGTGCTGATCGACGAGCACGGGATCGTCCGACACATGGGCGCAAACGTGCGCCAGCTCGATGCGTTCATGAACCGCAGCCCCGATGAACCAGAGGGTTGCCCGCAGCTCGACGCGCCTGACGGCGATGACATCGCGAACGCGCCCGAGGACGAACTGGCGCGCGTCGAATCCCTGTTCCATGTGGGTGACGCGGCCGATCTGGATTCGATCGTCGAAGCGCTGATACGGCTGGAAAGCGATGCTGGCACCGGGTCGGACGGGCGCCTCGAATTCCGCCTGGGCGTCGCGTATCGGCGGCGATATGAGAGTGCGCACGCGCAGCCCGGCGATGCACAACGCGCTGTGGATGCCTGGACCGAGGCGCTTGCGGCTAATCCGAATCAATACATCTGGCGGCGGCGATTGCAGCAATACGGTCCGCGCCTCGACAAGCCTTACAATTTTTATTTCTGGGTCGCCCAGGCGCGAAAGGATCTGTCTGAGCGTGGCGAAGAGCCCTGGCCGCTCCCGGTCGAGCCGATGGGCACCGAGCTGGCCCCGCCGGGCGACGCCGCCGCTTCGAACCCTTCCGCGTCAATCGAGAACCGCGATCCCGAAGCTCGGATCACCCGCGACAAGAGGGGCCTGGTCCAGATCGAACCCGTCGTAACGCCCTCGCGTGTGCAACCCGGACGGCGCGTGATGGCGCGTGTGGCGTTCGCGCTGCGCGAGAGAGCCAAACCGTGGTGGAACAACGAGGCCGACGACCTCTACATCTGGGCCGATCTGCCCGAGGGCATCAGCGTGAGCTCCGGAGCGATGACCACAGCCGGTCCTGAAGAACCCGAAACACAGGAACTGCGCCACATCGAGATCGAACTGGCGATCGACGCGGCGACCCCGCAAGGCGAATACTCAATCCCTGCATACGCGCTGTATTACGTCTGCGAAGATTCGGGCGGCGTGTGTTATTTCCTGCGTCAGGATTTCGAGATGAAAGTCGTTGTCGATTCTTCGGCGCCGAAATTGAAATAGACGAGCGAATTATTCGCCTGAATCCTCGGCGGGCCTGCTCGCGGCGCCATCGCCCTTCAGGTGCTCGTTGAACCACTCCAGCGCCATGCCCGAGCCCTTCTCGTAGTGTGTCGTATAGATCTGGTAATGCGTAATCTCGGGGACGACGACGTATTTGACGGGGGCCTTGCCTCCGGCCTTGATGATTTCATACGCGCGTCCGCCATGCTCAGCCGTATCGAAAAGTTCCTCGCCGCCCGCGTCGATGATCAGCGTCGCGGCCGTGACGCGGTGTGCGTCCTCGACGGGACGATAGCGCCATATCTTACGCAAATCGGGCGTGCCGCGCAGGCCCGGGACAACGTCTTCGCCTTGCGGAATGGGATCGATCTCGCCGTGCGCGCGTTTGGCGCCGAGCTCGCGGGCGTATTCCAGCCCGCCCTTCGCCTCGAAGATCCGTGTCGCGATCTTTTCGGAATCCTGCGCGCTGACCTGACTAACGACGGCCTTGATGCCAGGATCGTGCGCGGCAACGTAGAGCATGTGTCCGCCCGAATAGCTCGATCCCCACAGGCCGATCCGCTCGGGATCGACGTCAGCCAGGCCGGTGGCGTAATCGATCGCGTTCATGATATCGACGACTTGATCCAGGGGATCGACGACCTCGCGGATTTCGCGCGCGGTGACGGTGACCAAACCGTTCTCGTCCGATTCGGGCCTCTCGCCCTGGACAACGAGCTTGCCCTCGCTGTCTGCCCAGCCTCGGTAATCGATCGTCAGGACGATGAAACCTGCGGCCGCGAACTTGGGCGCGTAAGTCGAATTCAGATGCGAACGTGTGCCGCCCCAGCCGTGGCTCATGACGATGACTGGAAGCTTCTCGCCCTCGGTGCGATCGGTCGGCGTGAATACCGTCCCGGCGATCCGGACGCCTTCGCTCCAGAGGCGAACATCGGTCTTTTCGACTTCGGGTGCAGAAGAAGCAGCGGCCGACTCGTCTTCCTGCGCGGGCGCGGTCCGCACGGAGCCGGCGAGCACTGCCGCCCCAATCAAAATCCAACACCCGCCGAACATTCTGGAAGCTCGACGCGTCATGACCATCGCGATGGCGCGCGGCGCACCATGTGTATTGTAAGTCGAACTCATAGTCATGAACCTTTCATTTTCCCCCCGGGGAACTTACGCTGGCCCCCGCCTGCGTTGCGGATCGAACAGAGAGTCTCCCGTAGCTTCGGGTGCGGGCCGGGCGCAAGTCAACCCCGGCGTGCATGGATAGATAGAAGGCGAATCACCACAAGTAAATGACTCCGGAAAACTCCACAGATCGCAGCCGCGACGGCCAACTCGAAGCGCTCGGCAACCGGACGTTCGACGTCCTTGTCCTCGGCGGGGGGATCTCCGGCACCGCGACGGCACACGAGCTCACGCGCCGGGGATACAGCGTGGCGCTGGTGGACAACGCCGATTTCGCCTCGGGCACATCGCAGGAAAGCTCTCAACTCATCTGGGGCGGGATCAAATACATGGCCCAGGGCCACGTCAAGCAGTCGGCGGGCCTGTGCCGCGATCGCAACGAATTTGTCCGGGATTATCCGGACCGCGTCGAGCCGAGGCGTTTCGTCTATCCGCGCTTCGGTCACGACCCGCACGCCCTGACGACAATCCTGGCCGGCGCATGGTTCTATTGGGTGCTGGGCCGCTTTTATGACAAACCACCGCGATGGCTCTCCGAAGAGCGCATCTGCCGGACCGTGCCGCTCCTGCGCGCTGAGGGCTTCGAAGCCGGAATGGAGTACTCCGAGGCGCAGATGGCGCAGTCCGATGCGCGCCTGTCTCTGGATCTGCTCTTCGACGCGATGGACGCGGGCCTGGTCGCGGTCAATCATCTTGAAATGACCGACGTGCGGCGGGGAGCCAACGGCGAACACGAGATTGAATTCGAGAATAAGGTCGGCAGGGTAAGCTCGCAGGGTGAACCCGGCCAGAACGTTGGCGCAAGCGGTGGCGCGAAGCTCACAGCGCGCGCCCGGTGGGTCGTCAATTCGACCGGCGTCTGGGTCGATGCGGTCAACGAACAACTCGGCGTCGAACCGCCTCATCATCTTATTTTTTCCAAGGGCGCTCATCTCGTCGTCCCGCGGATCGAAACCAGCGGCAAGGCCTTGACGTGTCTGGCTCGCGACGGGCGGATCTTTTTCGTGATCCCCTGGGGAGATACCACGCTGGTCGGAACGACCGATACACCGGTCGATGGGCCACCGCGACGGGTGCATGCCAATGCCGAGGATGTGGATTACCTGCTCGGCGAGTGCCGCGCGAAATTCAATCTGGATCTCGGCCCCGGCGATGTGCTCAATACGAAGGCCGGGCTGCGGCCTCTGGTCCGGCCGCGCAAGATGAAGGGCCAGGATTTCCTGACGCTGGCGCGATCGCACAAGATCTGGAGCGACTCGCGGGCGGGCATGACGGCGCTGTGGGGCGGCAAGTTCACGGACAGCATGCGCATGGCCGAAGAGATCGCCGATACGGTCGGTTTCGCGCCGGGCGGTTCGGGCCGGCCGCCGAAGGCGTGCGACCCCCAGATCGACGCGGACAGCAGGCAGCTCCTCGCCGAAGGCACGAGGGAGGACTGGATCGAGCAGGCGTGCCGCGCCGAACTGGTCGTCGAGCTTGAAGACCTGCTGCGGCGGCGCACGAACATCGGCCTGCACGTCGGCCATGGCGGCTGGGGGCCCGACAAGGAAAACCGGCCCGCCTTGACCCGCCTCGCGGCGATCATCGGCCGCGTGACCGGGCGGAAAGGCGATGAGATCTTGGCACGATACGAAACCCGGGCAGACACGACGCAGGCAGAGCGCGGGCGATAACTCACCGCTCGGACGAATCAATTTGCCGCGCGATGCCCCTTGCCCGTATAATTCCCGTGGCTTGAAAACAACGACCCATAGATTCGGATGACGCGCAGACCTTTGCGCTCGCAAAGGCGCAGGTCTCGCATGCACCGAAACGACGAGGTGAAGGCATGAAGGTTTACGATTATCTGCTGACGGCGGCGAGCGAGCAACCCGACCAGGTAGCCATCGAGTGCATGGGACAGAAAGTCACGTATGGGGAGCTGACCGATGAGGCCCGGCGCTTCGGCGCGGCGCTGCGACGTATGGGGATTGCGCCGGGCGATGGCATCGGCCTGATGCTGCCGAACCTCCCGCAGTTCGTCAGCTCGGTTTTCGGCTCGCTGATGAATGGAAGTATAATCGTGCCGTTCAACGTTCTGCTCCAGCCGCCCGAAATCCAATACCTCGTCCAGGACAGCGGACTCAAACTGATGGTCGTCTTCGAGATGTTCCTGCCCTCGGTTCTCAAGGCGATCGAAGGGCTGGACTCCCCGCCCAAGCTGATCGTCATCGGGCAGAGCGCGCACGGGCACTCGCTTTGGAGCGAGATCATTGATACCGAGGAGAGGATCGAACCCGAAGACGTCGGCGTCGACACGGTCATCATGACGATCTACACCTCGGGAACGACGGGCAAGCCCAAGGGCGCGCTCATCACGAACGGCAACCTCGCGACGAATCTCGAATTCCTCGGCGACATCTTCCCGACCGAAGACAATGAGCGTTACCTCTGCGTTCTGCCGCTTTTTCACGTCTTCGCGCTGAACGGCGTGATGTGCGCGGCGGTCAAGAATCGCGCGACGCTCGTCCTCCACATGAAGTTCGAGCCCGAAGCCGCATTCCAAAGTCTGAAGAACGATCGCATCACGATGTTCCCCGGCGTGCCGACGATGTATTTCTATCTGCTCAAGCACCCCGAGGCGGAGACCGCAAACTTCGACGCCCTCAAGCAATGTATCTCGGGCGGCGCGGCGATGCCGGTCGAGGTGATGAAGCAGTGGGAAGAGACATTCGGCGTGCCAATCTACGAGGGCTTCGGCCTGACCGAGACCACCGTGAGCGTCTGCATCAATCATCCGGATCGGCCGCGCAAGTTCGGCTCTGTCGGACAGCCCTTCGATGGCGTCCAGATGAAAGTGGTCGACGACGACGGTATCGAAGTGGCCCACGGAGATAGCGGCGAGGTGCTCATCAAGGCGCCGAACGTGATGAAGGGTTACCTGAACAAACCCGAAGCGACGGCCGAGGCGATCCGCGACGGATGGTTCTACACGGGCGACATCGGATATCGGGATGAAGAAAACTACTTCTACATCGTGGACCGCAAGAAAGACATGATCATCAAGGGCGGATACAATATTTATCCGCGCGAGATTGAGGAAGTAATCTATCAGCTCCCCGATGTTGCAGAGGCGGCCGTCGTCGGCATCTTCGATGAGGCCAAGGGCGAACTTGTCCGCGCCGTGATCGCTCTGAAACCGGAAAGAACCCTGACGACAGACGCGATCCGCGAACACGTCGAGGCGAATCTGGCCAAATATAAATGGCCCGAGGGATACCTGCTCGTCGCCGATCTGCCCAAGGGGGCGACCGGCAAGATCTTGAAGCGCGAGATCCGCTCGCAATGGGTGCAGTGGAACCGAGATCGCGTCAACCCGGCTGAAGCCACGGCGGGCGAACCGGCGGGGGCGGGCTCCTGAGCTTCACGGGCCGGATAAAGAGAAGTTCGGACACAATCCGAAACCAGTCCATGCCCCCGTCGGTCCCCATGGCCGGCGGAGGATTCTGTTTGAATCGAATGATTTAGGCGATTCAGGGCGATTCCCGGATGAGGATCTCGTCGCCGTCCATCGTGCTTTCCCATTGGTGAGCCTGGACGGCCCACGGATTGAGTGCGAACTCCTCGGCGTCGTCCTTCTCAGTAATCGTGAGGAACGGACTGCCCACTTCATAGACGTCGGTCATGAATGCCTTGTAGGCCGTCTCGTGCTCGTCGTCGAAGTACCGAATCGGGAAGTCGCCGTAGATATTATAGAACGGCTTGGTCTCTCCATAAACCGAGATGACGAGATCGGGCCGCTCGGCGAGCCGGGCTTCGAGCAGCGCGGCGAATTCGCGCATCTCGTCATCCGAATGCACGGCGGGAATGACGCGGAAGAAAAACCCGGTGAACGCAACCCATGTCACGCCCACAAGAAGGCCGAGCGTCGCGAAGACCTTTCGGCGGCGCACGGCGACGACAAACGCCACCGCAGCAGCAGCCGCGCCGAGCGCTCCCAGTATCTTAACCCAATCTGCGACACCGCCGATGCTGTATTCGAAATCCGCCGCGCTCTCGCTCAGGTAGAATGCGCGTTCGACGTCGACGAGTTCGATCAGCCTGACAAGCGCGGCGGCCAGTTCATCAAGCCAGAGATACAGCGGAATCAAGAGGACGATCGGCGCCCACGAGAGCGTTGCGGGCAGAGCAAAATATCGAGCGAGCACCGAGCCATCGCGAGCGTGATCGCCCTCCACCCGGGCCGAAGCATCCCTGGCAAGACGTTCGAAAAACACCACGGCGAAAATCGCGATGGCCGGATACATCGGCAGCAGATACTGGGCCCGCTTGGGCAGGTAGATCGAGAAGAAGACGATTGCGAACCCGAACCACGAGACGAGCAGGCGGCAAGCCGCATGGCGATCGCCGAAGAGGCCGACCGAAACCCCGCCTGATGCGCCGCCTTCGCGATGTCGACGCCACCAAAAGAAGAGTCCCCAGACGGCAAAGATCGCCGCAGGGAAAGCGTTGTATCCGATGTTTATCAGGTAATACCAGGGCGGCTGAACGTGACGCCAGGGGTTGATGACGCGTCCAATGTTCTGGCTGATAAGTAAATCCGAAGAGGACTCGGTATCGCCGAGCAGAACGATCGGAGCGATCCAGGCCAGATTTAATCCCACGGCGGCCGCGACGCCGCCGGGATGCCATATTCGCCTGAAGCCTCGTCCGATTCGTTTGAGCAAACCAAGACGCGCCTGACCCTCGGGCGCGGCCTCATTCCACGCGATGAACGTCACGACCCCACCAATGAGGATGATGGGCCCTGCCGGACCCTTGACCGCGCAAGAAAGCCCCAGACCGATCCAAAACGCCCACGAGGCGGGTCGCTCCGAACGATGGACGAAATACCGCCGCACGAAGCTGAGCATCGCGCCGAAGACGAACACACACATCAGGATATCGAGCCGCCCGAAATGGAGAATCCAGACAAAGCGCGGCATGACCATCAGCACACAGGCCGATGCAAAGGCGAGCCTCCGATCGCCGAGCAGCGTGTGCGCGATCAGGTAACACAAAACAACGCAGGCGATGCCGCTGAGAATACCGGGCAGGCGCAGACCAAACGGCGAAACCCCCCCGGTCGCCTTGTATGCAAGCGCGACGGTCCAGAAATAGAGCGGGGGTTTATCCGAATATCGCTCGCCGTTGAAATGGAGCAGAAAAAGATCGCGGCCCGGC
>JAJFLK010000225.1 GCA_021772735.1 Candidatus Sumerlaeota bacterium
GTTGACCTTTCACGGAGGAAAGATCAATGGCTATCACAGTTGTAACCAACGTACTCAGTATTAATGCTCAGAGGAACCTTCAGGGTTCGGGCCGCGCACTGGCCAAGAGCCTTGAGCGTCTGTCTTCGGGTCTTCGGATCAATCGCGCCGGCGACGACGCGGCCGGTCTGGCGATCTCTGAGACTCTTCGTTCGCAGATCCGCGGTCTGAATCAGGCCGTTCGTAACTCGAACGACGGCATCTCTCTGCTGTCCACAGCAGAAGGCGCCACCAGTGAAGCGACCTCGTTGCTTCAGCGTATTCGTGAGCTCTCGGTCCAGGCCGCCAGTGATACGAACAGCGCGACAAACCGTGCATCGATCCAGGAAGAGGTTACGCAGCTCGTCAGCGAGCTTGACCGCATTTCGACAACGGTCGAGTTCAACGGCACCAAGCTGCTCGACGGCACATTTACCAGCAAGACTCTTCAAGTCGGGGCCTTCGCGGGTCAGACGTTGTCGATCTCGCTCAACTCGCTTCGGACCTCGACGCTCGGGCAGGTCGCAGAGACCACCGGCGGCGTCGTGACCGCAGCTCTTGCGACGGCCGGCGATCTGACGATCGACGGCATTGACGTCGGCACGTCCTCCTCGGACGGCGTTTCGAACGCGTCAGCCGCAGGATCGGCGATCGCCATCGCGACCGCCATTAATACCGTCTCGGGTCAGACCGGCGTTTCAGCCGTGGCCCAGGCGACCACGCGAACCGGCACCGCCAGCGCCGTGCAGGCGCTTGCGGTTGACGGCACGACCGACACGATCGTGGTCAACGGCGTCGATATCGGCGCGGTGACAATCACGGCCAATGACGGCGACAGCTCGCTGCGCAACGCCATCAATGCCGTGGCGAGCCAGAGCGGTGTGTTGGCATCGCTGAACGGCTCGAACCAGCTCGTCCTGACGGCGGCTGATGGTCGCAACATCGACGTGACCACGACGGGCGGCGACGGATCGGATCTGGGAACCGGCGAGGCGCTGGGCCTGATCGTCGATGGCGGCGCAACCGAAGAGGACAACGTCACGGCGGACCTGACGCGTGGCACGGTCAAGCTGACCGGTGACGCGGCCTTCGCGATCGACGGCAACAATGAGGCCTTCGCGGGCCTGACGAACACGACGGTCGGTCTGGACGCCACCACGGCGATCAGCACGATCGACATCTCGACGCAGGCCGGTGCGAACAGCGCCATCACCAAGCTGGACAACGCCCTGCGCCAGATCAACCGTAACCGTGCGCAAATCGGTGCGCTTAACAACAGGCTGGAATCGACGGTCAATAGCCTTCAGTCGATTTCAGAGAACCTTTCGGCTTCGGAAAGCCGGATTCGTGACGCAGACTTCGCGGCGGAGACCGCGTCGTTGACTCGCTCTCAGATCCTTCAGCAGGCCGGTATCGCGATCCTCGCGCAAGCGAACGCGGTGCCTCAGCTCGCGCTCAGCCTGCTGCAGTAGTCCAGGCAAGGTCCCCGCTAGTGGTGTAAACCACGCCGCCCGGACCGATCCGAAACCCAACCGCGGAGGCTCGCGCCGGACGCCTCCCGGGCCCGGCAGGGCCTCCGCGGAACCCCTGACCTGACGGACACCGGCCATCGCCCGGCCCCCGAGTGGAATTCGAATCAAGACCACCGGAGGCAGCCCCAAGGGTTTCGGAAATTTTACAGGGCAAGGATGGCCCCGTCTCAAACCAGCGCGCAGCGTTGGTTCCGCCCGGTCTCCTCGTCTCGACGTACGCGCGCCGAGCCGGAGGCCGGGCACTCTTTCTTTGAACCCGAAAAATCGGATCAATTTCCCCGGCTAAGAATCGCGCGGCGGCATCGAGCGCGCGGCGGCCACGGCTTCGCTGTGCAAGGCGAAGTTGTACTCTAATCGCTCCGCGTCCCATCGCCGGCGGCGGTCGGCACGATGGCTGCGCGCCCAGGCCAGGCAGAGCGAGAGCGGGATCAACTGCACTTCTGTCTTCAAAAGGCACGCGCACAATGAACCCATCGCTTCGCTTCGAGAAATAGAAACCGGGACGACGTCGATCTCGTTGGCAAACGGGTCGTTGCAGCATTCGGCGCGGGACGTGACGAGATATTCCCGGCATGGTGCAGGCCGATCCGCATAGATCGAGCAGGCTTCATCCGAGCCAAGGAAGGGGCAGGGAATCTGAAGTGAAAAGTACTCCCGCGCGATGCAATAGTGCGCTTCGTCGTCGAGCGCCGGATCGTCGAGCTTGAGCAATCGCTCCCCGAACGGCGTCTCATCTATGGCGTTTGAATCTTGCGACGCTTCGCCGAGGCGAATCTCGACCTCGGTGAATCGCGCCTCAACCTCGCGCCGGCGACATTCGGGCAGACTATCAACTAGGTCGGCGACGGCAAAGGCCTCGGCAGGCGAAACGGTCACCAACTGCCTGCAGCATGCGCCGCAGCCCTTGCCGCAGGTGACCGGCTTCTGGTCTTGGTCCGAAGGCGCGCTTGGGCGAGCCTCGCACTCCGAAGACAGAACCTCCCGCGCGAATTCGCCGAGCGTCAGCCCCGATCGCTCGCTAGAAAATATCGCGTCTGTTGAGACGTCAGCCATCATGCCTTCTTCGTCACTCACCCTTGAACGTGGTCGCTCCCCCGCGTACGGTTCTTCTGTGAGCTCTCATGTTCGCGCTTCGGATAGAGCCGGTGTCCGCTCGGAACCCAAAAAAGCACGCGTGTCAATGATGGAAACGCATACGGCGCGGACCCGGCCGATCCGCGTTGCGCCCATCTGGCGCGCTTGATAATATCATGTTGAATCCGGCGCCGCGAACGACCATCTGGTGCTCAGTTCATCCTCAACGATATCGATTGCCGAAAACATGGCCTCACGTCTCGATCCATCTCTGCTCAGACTTTACGCCATCACGGCCGACGGCATGGCGTTCAACCCCGATGCACGCCGCCGGGTGCGCGAGTGGCTTCAGGCCGGAGTCCGCGCCATTCAGCTGCGCGACAAACGGCTCGGGACGGCCGATGTCATGCCGTTGGGCCGATTCCTGCGCGCGATAACGGCGGAATATCAGGCGCTGTTCATTGTGAACGACAATCCCAGGCTGGCGCTCGAACTCGATGCCGACGGATGCCATCTCGGCCAGGATGACATGGACATCGAACAGTGCCGCGCCATCCTCGGCCCGGATCGAATCGTCGGCGTCTCAACGCACAACCGAAGCCAGGCGCTGGCCGCACGCGATTCGGGCGCGGATTACATTGGCGTCGGCCCGATTTTCCAATCTACGACCAAGGATGTCGGCCGCGAGCTGCTGGGCCCGCCGTTCGCCGGCTGGGCGACGCGAGAGCTCGCGCTTCCGGTCGTCGCGATCGGCGGGATCACTGTGGGCAACGTGGGACGCCTCGCCGAGGCGGGCTGCCGGTCCGCAGCCGTGATCGGCGAGATTAATCAGTGCCCCAAGCCGGGTAAAGTCGCTCGCACGATTATCGACATTCTTGATTCCACCGACTCCGCGACACTCCGATAACCGCCCATGCCGATTTTTAGAGGAAGCCCGGGAACCGGCCTCCCCGGAGGCCCACAGGTGCTCTCGCTCTTCGGCATCCCGATCTTTATCGAGTTCGGCTTCATCATTTTTCTGGCCCTTTTTGCCATGCTGTTCACCGGCGGCGAGATCGACCTGCCGCGCATGGGTCTGATCTGCGCGATTATCTTCTTCTCTCTGCTCGTCCATGAGTTCGGCCACGCGCTGACCGCCCGGGCACTGGGATGTGACGCCATCCGAGTGGTGCTGGTCTTCTTTGGCGGATACGCCACGCATACGCCCACGACGCATGGAAGGAGTCTGCTCATCTCCATTGCCGGGCCCGCCGCCGAAATCGTTCTGGCTCTGGCGGGTGTCGTGCTGATCAATCGGCCTGCCGTGCTTTCAATCGGTCCTCCCGGAGCCATGAAAGATATGTTGCAGCTTACCATTGTCCTGAACGTTATCTGGGCGGGATTCAATTTGATCCCCATTTACCCGCTCGATGGCGGTCACGTTCTGTTTCATGGCCTGGCTCTTCGGCTGAGCACGCAAAAATCGATGCAGTTCACCTCTTGGATTTCGATGATTCTATGCATCGTCGTCGGCGGGTTCGCGTACCAGCGCGGCTTCAATTTCGTAGCGTTATACTGCTTCTTTTTCTTCATGCAGAATTATTCTCTCTCGCGCGAGGCCGGGTCGTGACGGTGCGCCCGGGCTCAATCTATTTGTCATGACTCGACTTCGCCTGAACGCCCTCCGTTTTTTCACCGCCCTGGGGCTCTTTGTCTCCGGCTACCTCGTGTGGCAACACATCGCATATGTCACGGGCGCCGATGCCGGAGGGCTCTGCGACTTCTCTGCCTATTTCGATTGCTCGGCGATTGAAGCCAGCGGTTTCTCCAGCGTTTTCGGCATTCCGACCGGCAGCTTCGGCATGCTCTATTTCGCCGGGTTCCTCGCTTTTCTGTTCGCGGCTCGGCCGGTTCAATTAGATAGGAGTTCCAAGCGGCGCGAGCGCAAGCGAGGCGGCCCGAATACAAACGCCGGCAACGACGTCGAGCGTATTGCAGCCATGGTGACTGTCCTGGGCGTCGCAGTTTCAATCAGCTTCGCGACGCTCTCCGCGCTGGTGATCCACGCGTTTTGCCTCGGATGCACGACGGTGTATTTTATTACGCTTGCCAACGTGGCGATCGCCTGGCGCGGATCGCCGACGCAATATCTCGGCCGGGCGATGGGCGGCCCTGCGGCGGCGTGGCGCGGAGGCGTCGCGCTGGTGCCTGAAGCCGGATCATGGGATCCCAATCCGAATCGGACGCTCGCGCTGTGCTTCGTGTTTGTCTTCGTCCCGATTAATTTCGCGCTTCCGTTGTTGCTCGAAGGCCGAAGCGCTCCGCTCGGCGAAGTTTACGCGCAATATCTCGAAGAGAGCGTCGAGAAGTTCGAGATCGGCCCTGATGCGCTGACCAAGGGGGACGCCGACGCGCCGCTCCAGATCGTCGCCTTCGTGGACTTCCAGTGTGAAGCGTGCCGCAAATTCAGCGGCCACTTGACCGACGAAGTGCTGCCTCGATTTCGAGGGAAATTTCGCGTCGTCTACAAGCACTTCCCCCTCTCCAAACAGTGCAACCCGCATCCCCTGATCGCTTCGGCCAAAGACAAACACCCGAACGCCTGCGGCCTGGCTTTGATGGCGCAGGCCCTCGCCGGAGACAAGCGCCTCTGGGACGTGGTGCCCGGACTCTACGAAGCCGCGCACGCCGCCGATGTCGATTACGCGCTCAGGCAAATGGCCGCGCAAGCCGGCCTGGATATGGCGCAGTGGACGGCAATGGCCGAAGATCCAGCCGTCGAACAAGCGGTCCAGAGCAATATTCGCGAAGGCATCGAGCTCGGATTCGGTTCGCTGCCGATCGTTTACTTGAACGGTCGCAAAATGCCCA
Source organism: Candidatus Sumerlaeota bacterium (assembly GCA_021772735.1). Lineage (GTDB taxonomy): Bacteria > Sumerlaeota > Sumerlaeia > MVZB01 > JAJFLK01 > JAJFLK01. The sequence goes on from JAJFLK010000225.1 coordinate 5,475, forward strand.
GCCGCAAGCCGCCCGAGATGATAGCGATCATGCGCAATGCCCTGAATGATGCGCGCTAATCTGCGGACGACCCATTGGGCAGTCCGGTTCAGGCCACGGTGAGTCAGGAAATTTTCTTAAGCAGTTTGAGGATTTGATCGGAGTCGTCCGGGTTCTTGCCGACGGTCAGGTATCGTTGAAGATCGCGGCGGGCCATTGCACGCCGTCCGAGACGATAATATGCCACGCCGCGCTCGCGCAGGAGACGCGCCTGACCCGGATTAGCGATCAGCATCCGGTCCAGAATCTGGACCGCGTGGGCGTAATCCAGCGCGTTCATGTAGATCATTTTCAGATTGGTCATAAGGCGGGTCAGGATGGCGCGGTTTGAAACCAGCTCCAGCATTCGCGGCTGATACTTCAGCCTGCCGCGCGAGAGCTGCCGGATCGCGCGGATGCAATCCTTCTTGCCCAACAACCGGCCCTTGTTGAAGCAATCGATAAATACCGGCGGCTCCGGGCCGATCAGCTTGACGACAAAGTGCATCGGCATGGCCGTCCCGCCGACGGCGATGCCTGCCCGCACGGCGACAGCCAGATAGACGATCGACAACGAAACCGGAATGCCGACCTTGCGATCGATGACGTCGTTCAGATACAGGTTCGCGGGATTGTAATAGTTCTCTTCGGCGCGGCTCAGGCCGAGCTGGCCGAACAGAACCTCGTTCAGCGCCTCGGCCTGCTCGCGAGGATCGGCCTCACGGCTGATTCGATTGCAAACCTTCGCCGCCAGCGCATCCAGGCTCTCAAGGTAGTCCTCGATGACGAGCCCGGGGTGGGCGACACGCGCGATCACCAGAGCCGCCCGTGCCAGATCGATTTCTTCGTCCGGCCCGCCGATCGCCAGTCGGAATTCGTGCAGATCCTGATTTAATGAAGGGGTCAAGATGGTTTCACGTCCTCTGCGTCCATAATATCTTCTTCAATAATCTCGGTCTCGACGATCTCATCGCCCGGTCCAGTCATTGAGCCCGGCCAGGGGCCTGCGGACCCGCTTGCTCCACCCATGCCGCCAACTCCCGCCGGCCCGAATGGGCCACCCCCGTCAGCCTGCCCGCCCTGCCGGATCACGTATGCGCCCGGCGAGAATTTGCCCTCGCGAATGGCCTTCTTCATACGCCAATTGAAATACAACCCCAGGCCACAGCCGACCAAAAACAACGGCACGAGCAGCAGAAGCAAGACGCCGCCGGAGACGATCGCGACCACGATGGCGATGATCGAGGCGATGACGCCGCCGATGAGCCTGAAAAAGCCTGACGAGGATTCGAGATCCGCTCCGCCGTCGCCTCGATCAGGACCATCCGCGCCCGACCATGCTCGGGCCTCGGTCGGCCAGACTTCTCTTTTCATCGGTTTACCTCCGTTACGTCGCAAACCTCGGTCAGCTCTTCGAGGTCTTCTTCGCTGGGCCCAGGCCCATCCAGCGGGTGCGGTCCGTCCGCGAACCGAAACGACCAGAGCCTGAGCCGCCAGAAATCGGCGTGGTCCGGGTTCGGGTGATCTTCGGGCGTGGCCTTCACGTAGCGCCTCTGCTCATCAACGACTTCAAGCTCACCGATCTCATCGACATCCACATCGAACAGCAAATCCTGCACGACGCGTGTTCTGCGATATGGCGCCCGCCGCCGAGGCCTTGAGGTGCCCGGATTGCGCGTTTGCTGCCCTCGATGAATCTCGAACCTCAGCCGCCGGGTGCCTGAGGGCAGGGGCGTGATCGAAAGACGGCGGGTTTCCCGATTCAGGCATCCGATCCAGCGCACTCCGGTCTGCGGATTCGAGAAGTGGATCACCTGGAGCCGCGCCCACGCCTCGGCGGGCAACTGCTCGAGAATGACCTGGACATCGGCTTCGCGCAGACTCACTTGGCGCTCCCCCGAGGAGGGAACGAAAGCGAGTTGATAGGGGGGGTTCAATGAATACGCACTCCTGACATGGCGAGCCGAGCCGCCTCACACCATCCTACCTCAACGCGTGGCCCCGCGCCAGCACGAGCGCCGCGCTCGCGATGTCATCCAAGCCTGTTCGTATGCTTTGATAAATGCGTCTAAAGTCTGGACACCTCCAATGGATTCACCGTACAATCGCGGCTGTTGGGGATTCTGCGGAGTTTAGGCCGAGCGCCTGATCTTGAGAAAGGTCGGCCCAGGGAATCCCGAGCTGAGAACAGAGCATAAGAAGGCAGCACGTTCGGTCGCGTCCCCCCCTCGCGACTGACCGTTGAGAAGAAGGGGGGTGCACAACCACCAGTGACATCGATCCGGTTTGCCAGCAGACCGGATTTTTCTATGGCGTGAAGCCTGTGCCCCCCAGGCCGATACGCCTTTTCTCAGCATATCTAAATCATCACCACCTTTGAAAAGGGGACTTCAAAATGACAAATTCCAGGTATGGATTTACACTTATCGAGCTACTGATCGTTGTTGCGATCATCGCTATTCTCGCGGCAATCGCCGTGCCCAACTTCCTCGAGGCGCAGGTTCGAGCCAAGGTCTCGCGCGCCAAGGCCGACCAGAGGACCATCGCCACGGGACTCGAATCCTATTACATCGATAATAACGCATACCCGCCCAACGACGACGGCCCGTGGGGCGGCGTTCCCGTGAATGAAGGGGCAGGGAATCTCGATCCGGACCGCGCAAAGCTCCTGATCCCCCTGAGCACGCCGATCGCATATCTCACGAGCGGCAACACTCTTCAAGACCCGTTTGGAAAGATCTATTCTGCCAACTATTCAGGCCAATCGTTCCTTGAATACGTGAGCATGGATGAGTCTGATTTTCTCGCGAAAGCGGTCATAGGCTTCGTGTTCTTAACGGACCCGGTGACGGCGGATATCTACTACCAGAACCGATGGCTCCTCTCTTCCTCCGGGCCTGACCGCGTCACGAATGAGCAGGCCGCCGCGCTCGCCGCGGGCCGAGATCCCATCGACACGCAGGCGATCGACTTCATCGAGACTCTGCAGAACTTAAATAACACATTCCCGATCTACGATCCGACAAACGGCACGGTCAGCGACGGGGATGTCATGCGCACGGGCAAGGGCATCGCGGTGCCGAACTCTTTCGGCAGTTGATCGCCAGGAGGTTGCCGGAAGATCAATTTATCGATTCCGGCCTCCAGCAGTGAATGACCGTCGTATCCACGGCGGGTGATCCCGGGCTCTTGGGCTTGAGGATCACCCGCCGGTTTTTTTTCTCCAACTCTCTCCCCCGTCCCTGCTTATTCCTCTCTATCGCATCTCGACCCTGCGCAACTCGTGGCTCTCTCCCGGGGCGCCCCCCTCACTCCCGTAGCGCAGCGCGGCCTGATTCTCTATGCTCTGCGGAGACCTCACGGTTTCGGAGAATTGCATGACCCAGGCGGCAGACCCACAACCCGGAGAACGGAGCCACGCAACTTCCGAAGGAGCGCCGGAGGCCACCGAATCCTCGCCCGCCCCGGCCGGCGGGGCGTTGACCTGGCGCGATCGCCTCGCCGTCTTTGTTCTGGCTCTGGCGTTGCGTGGCCTTTATCTCTACGAGCTTGGCGGCGAGCCGTTCGTTCAGATTCTCGTCGGCGACTCCAAGGGCTACGACGAGTGGGCGCGCCGTATCGCGGGCGGCGAGTGGCTCGGAGGCGAAGTCTTCTATCAGGCGCCGCTGTATCCGTATTTCATGGCGGTCGTCTACTCCATCGCCGGAGCCGCCCCGGAAGCCGTTCGCATCTGTCAGATCGTCATGGGCGCGGCGGGTTGCGTCTTTCTTGCAAGCGCCGCCTCCCTTCTGTTCTCGACCCGCGTCGGGATCATCGCCGGCGTCATCGCAGCCGTCTATGGCCCGGCGATTTATTACGACGCTCTGATCCAGAAATCGTCGCTCGATTTCTTCCTCCTGACGTTAGTTCTCTGGATGGCCGCGCGGGGAGCCACGGGAACCCGGCCCGGCTCCTGGCTCGCGGCGGGCGGGGCCCTTGGCGCATTGGTCCTGACGCGCGAGAACGCGCTGATTCTGCTGCCCGTTTTGCTGGCCTGGATCGCAATGCAAACGGCCTGGCGAGCAAAGGAACGAGCCCTCGCCGTGGCCCTCCTGATCGCGGGCATCGTCATCGCCCTTGCGCCGGTGGCAATTCGCAATCGAGCCGTCGGAGGCGAGTTCCATCTCACGACCTCGCAGTTCGGTCCGAATTTCTATATCGGGAATAACCCCTCGGCCGACGGCCGATACCGACCCCTCGTGCCGGGCCGGGGGTCGCCCGAATTCGAAAGGTCCGACGCCGAAGACCTGGCACGGGCGGCTCTTGGCCGCGATCTCTCGCCGGCCGAAGTCTCGCGTTACTGGACAGGGCGCTCGCTTGAGTTCATTCGGGCAGAACCGGCGGCGTGGATGCGGTTGATAGGCCGCAAGTTTGTCCTCGCGCTGAACGCCGCCGAGATCGGCGATACGACGGACATGTATTCGCACGTGGACCGATCGATCATCCTTCGCTTGGCGAACAAAGGCTTTCACTTCGGCCTGCTCGCGCCGCTGGCGTTGATCGGCATCGCCTTTGGGTGGCGCGATCGAAAAGCCGCATCGCTTCTCGGCCTGATCGCGATTGCCTACCTCGCGACGTTGCTCATCTTCTACGTCTTCGGCCGATACCGATTCCCGCTCGTCCCGGTGCTCGTCATCTTCGCCGCGCGCGGAATCGATGGAGCTCTCGGACTGGTCGAGCGCAATAGACTTTCTCCCAAGACCCAACCTCCCACGGCACGGGCGGGAGCCTGGCTCGCCTCGGCGGCGGCGCTCGCCGTGTTTTGCAATTGGCCCGTGCTCTCAAGAGACGAGATGCGCGCGACGACGCACGTCAACCTCGGCCGGGAGCTGAGCGAGCAAGGATATAAATCCGGAGCGCTGGATCACTACCGCCGGGCAGTGCAATTCAATCCGCGCTCGCCGGGCGCGCATTTCAACACCGCCAACCTGCTGGCCGATGGTGGCGCCAGCCCGCGCGCGATCGAGCACTACCGCCTGGCGATCCGACATGGCGCACGCGATTCGCTCGTATACTATAACCTCGGGATCGCCCTGCTCGACGCCGGACGGCCCGGCGAGGCCCAAACCGAATTGCGCCGGGCGCTTGCTCTGGACCCTGCCTCGGCCGACATTCTGAACAACCTCGGCATCGCGCTCGGATCGACGGGCCAGCTCGCCGAGGCGATTGAACATTTCCGGCGCGCCATTGAGCTGGAGCCCGGAGCCGATTCGGACGCCCGGCGCAACCTCCGTGTTGCGCTGGCCGCCCTGTCCGATCAAACGCCGCAAGACCGATAGGGAGCCACACGGATTTGAACGAGAAAAAGCCAAAACAGCCGGGGGCTTTTCGCCGATGGTGGAAATCGCCGCGCGTCCGATCCGTTCGGCGCCGCATCTCGAACGTCCAGGTGATCCTCTATCCCGTGGTTGGCGCGTTTTGCCGGTCGTGGGTCTGGGCCATCCAGCGTGGCGTGCGACATGAGCATCGCGGACCGCTTTTCGACTTCGCCCGCGGGCGCCGCGCGTGCATTGTCGTGTTCTGGCACCAGGACGTCTTCCCCCTGTTCTTCGATATCATCCGAATTCTGCCCGAGTGGCGTCCGCTGTTCATGGTCAGCCCCGGCCGGACGGGAAGTCTGGGCCTTTATCTGCTCAAGATGTTCGGGATTGAGTGCGTCACGGGCTCAAGCGGATCCAAGGGGTGGGCCGCCATTGAGGAGCTCACACACCGAGCCAAGGCCGAAGGACGGCCCATCTTCCTCACCGCCGATGGCTCGCGCGGACCAACGCAAGTCGCGCGATGGGGGGCGCTGAACATCGCGCGCGGCTCGGGCCTGCCGATCATTCCGGCGCGCGGCTGGACCAGTCACTTCCTGACATTGCACCGAACCTGGATGAAGCTCGCTCTGCCGCTGCCCTGGGGTCGGGGCGTCGTCCTGAGCGGCGAGCCGATCACAGTTCCGGGTTCTGCGCCCGGCAACACGGAGGGGAACGAAACGGAAGAGAACGACATAGTCGAAATCCTCGAACCCTATCGGCAGCAACTCCAGGCCAGCCTCGATGCGTTGGTTGATGGGGCAAATCGGTTTTTCGAGTAAGTGATTGACCTACAGACCCAGCAGCTTCCATAACTCATCGACGCGCTCTGCGGCCTTCGCATCGGGTTCAACGATCGGCGGCCAGGAGCGGCGCAGCCCTTCTTCGGGCAGCTTCGTTGTCGCGTCGATGCCCATCTTGCCGCCGAAGCAGGGCTCGATCGCCGCGTGATCGAGTTGATCGACCGGACCCCGGACGATCTCCACATCGCGCACCGGGTCGATCGACGCGCAAGTCCGGAAGCAGACCTCGGCGTAATCGCGCAGGTTCACGTCGTGATCGACGACGATGATGGTCTTGGTGAACATCGCCTGGCCCAGACCCCAGATGCCGTGCATCACCTTGCGCGCCTGACCGGGGTAGGATTTCTTGATCGAGATGATCATCAGGTTGTGGAAAACGCCCCACGGCGGCAGGCTCACGTCGACGATCTCGGGGAACTGCCGTTTCATGATCGGCAGGGTGAAGCGCAGGATCGCCTCGCCGAGCCAGGCATCTTCCATGATCGGTTTCCCGACGACCGTCGTCAGATAAACTGGATTACGCCGGGTCGTGATGCATTCGATGTGCATGACCGGGAATGGCTCGGCCGGAGAGTAATACCCGGTGTGATCGCCGAAGGGGCCTTCGATGCGCGTCTCGAACGGATCGACCCAGCCCTCGATGATGATTTCGGCCTCGGCCGGAACGTGCAGACCCGGGATGGTTTTGCATTCCACGAGCTGGATAGGCCTGCCTCGGATCGCGCCGGCGATCATCATCTCGTTCACATCGGGAGGAGCGGGCAGAGCGCCGCAGAAACTCGCCACCGGATCGCAGCCGATCGCCACGGCGACACTCATTCGCTCGCCGGCGTGGGGATTCGGCGTGGCCTTCGGATCGACGTTGCCCGCCGTACCGGTCGGGGCCGGCTCGCGGGCCGCCGCGCCCCAATCGCGCAGACGTTGCTCGCGGGCGAGACGCGCGTGATCCGCGCCGCCTTTGTGCTTCTGCCAGTGCATGCCGATCTCGCGCGGGCCATAGACCTGCTGACGATACAAGCCGCAGTTGAGCACGTTGTTGACCGGGTTGCGCGTGAACGTCAGGCCCATCGTAATGAACGGCCCGCCGTCCAGCGGCCAATGGCGCAGCACGGGCAGCTTCGTCGCGTCCGGCTCATCCCAGACAACCTCCTGGCAGGCGCCGGTTTTGACGAATTCGGGCATCATGTCGCCGATTTCTTTCAGCTTGGGCAGGAGCTTCATCTTATCCATGAAGGATTTTGGGCCGCCGCTGTCGAGGATCGACAGGAAGGCCTCGAGCCGCTCGGTGAGGTTATCGATTTTGGCCGCGCCGAGCACATGCGCCGTGCGATCGCGTGTGCCATAGAGATTGCCGAGCACGGGCATCGAATGACCCCGGACGTTCTCGAACAAAACGGCGGGGCCATCGGCCTTGACGAGCCGATCCAGAAAATTGGTGATCTCGAATTGCGTCGAGATTTCCTCGGCGACGCGGATTAAGTCGCCGCGTTTTTCGAGGTCCGCGATGGTTTCGCGCAGATCGTTGTGAATCATGGGTTCGTCATCGCCGTGGTGGAAATCATCAGACGGAAGCCTTTGCACCGGCAAGGCTTGGTCCGCCGCCGGTCCGGAACAGGGACATTAAACACGGCTCATGCAAAGGACGAAAGCCGAATCGCCGGGACAGGCGTGGAAAGAATTTCGCGAAGAGAACCACAGATTTCACAGATTAAGAAGATTAGGAGAAAGCGTGACACTACCATGCACAGGGCCTGCGCTTTCGGTTCTCAGTGTCCCTCAAAAGTGTTGGCCTGCCTGACCGCTAATCTGTGAAATCTGTGCAATCTGTGGTTACTCTTCTATTAGCCCGGCGCAATCCTTTAGGGGAGCAATACACTCCCTCGCGATTACCCTCTGCCTTCTTCACCCCGAGTGGCTGCGGATCAGATAATCCAGCGCTAGCGCGAGGGCCTTGCGCCGGGGCAGAGAGGCGATCATCGGCACGATGGCGACTCCGGCCATGGCAAGTCGACCGGCGACCGTCTCAGGCACGTAAATCCGGTAGATCACGAAGATAAACAAGCCGGTGAAAAACGCCGTCCCCAGATACATGAAGCCCCAGATATCGCCGCCGGCATGATCGAAATCGCGGCCGCATCCGCCGCAGCAGCGCTCCAGCTCGTTCCACCGAGCGAAGATCGGCCGATGTCCGCATGCGGGACATCGCTTGGTCAATCCGCGCCAAAGAATGCTCAGGAGACGCTGCCGCTCGGCAACCGCGCGGAAGGGACCACTCCTGCCGGAGGGACTGCTCGTGCCGGATTGGCCGCTCCCCAGGTTCTGATCGTCAGGCTCGCCCTGGTTCATTGCGTCAGATACCGGACATCGAGGTCGAGCCGCGCGCCGCACAGAGCCTCGATCAGGCCGTCCGAAGCCGCGACGCGAAACTTGTTTTCGACTTCGACGGCCAGCGCCCGATCGCCCTCGGCCACGACCAGACGCACAGGGCGCCGCCCCCGATGCTCGGCGAGGATGTTGCGCAGTTGAGTCAGGTTCGCCTCGCTCACGCGCCCGGCATTGAGGCGCAGCTCCAACCCCCGGATTCTCTTTCGCCGCACGTCGTCGGTTGTCCCGATGCTCTGGACCCGGACGCTGATTTTGTCTTTCCAGTGATTGACCGAACCCTCGAACCAAAGCACCGCGCCCTCGCGAAGCCTCTCGCGATGTTTTGCGAACCCATCGGCGAAGATCGTCAGATCGAGCGAGCCATCCATGTCCTCGCATTGCAGCATGGCGAACGGTCGGCCGTCGCTCTTCTGCGTGCGGATTGTCATCGACCGCACAAGCCCGAGCCATGTGACGCGCACGCCGTCTTTCATCTTCTTAATATCGATCGAACGCATGTTTGCAAACGCCGCGACATCCGGCGCGAACCGCAACAACGGGTGACCGGAGAGGTAATATCCGGTCAGCTCCTTCTCGACCTCAAGCCGCTCGTTCTCGGTCCAATCGTCGATGAATTTCATCCTGGCCTCTGCGTCGAGCCCCGCTTTGGCATCGGGGTCCATGATGTCGAACAGTGTCGATTGCCCCCCCGAACCGTCCTTGCTCGATGTGCCCAGGTGCGCCATGACGTCCGGCAATGCGCCAAGCACGGTGGGACGGTTATTTCCGAACCGGTCGAACACGCCGCAACGCACCATGCAATCCATCGTCCGCATATTGAGCGTTCGCGGCGCCTGACGAGAGATAAAATTCTGGACCGAAGTATACGGTCCCTCGCGCTCGCGCTCCTCGGCAAAAGCCGTCACGACACCCTCGCCCACGTTCTTGATCGCGCGCAGGCCGAACCGCACGTTGCCGCCGACGACGGCGAAATCCGCAAGCGACTCGTTGATATCGGGCGGGAGAATCTCGATGCCCATCATCGCCGCGCAGGCAAAATATGAAGCCAGTTTATCGTCGCTGCCGCCGATCTCGCCGTTCAAAAGCATGGCCATGAATTCGACCGGGTAGTGCGCTTTCAAATACGCCGTCTGGAAGCTGACCATCGTATAGGCCGCGCTGTGGGCCTTGTTGAAACCGTACTCGGCGAACTTGGCGATCAGAGCGAATATCCGTTCGGCATCTTCAAGCGAGACTTCGTTCTTCTCGCAACCCTCGACAAAGGCGCTCTTCTGCTGCGCCATGACGGCCGCCTTCTTCTTGCCCATCGCGCGGCGCAGGATATCGGCCTGGCCGAGGCTGAATCCTCCGAGAACCTGCGCGATCTGCATGACCTGTTCCTGATATACGATCAGGCCATAGGTCTCTTCCAAAATGGGCTTGATGCTCGGGTGATCGTATTCGATCGGCTTGCGGCCGTGCCGCCGTGCGATGAACTCCGGGATGTTCTCCATCGGGCCGGGTCGATAAAGCGAGATCAGCGCTACGACGTCCGAGAATTTCTCGGGCCGCAGTTGGATCAGCAGGTCGCGCATGCCCGCGCTTTCGAGTTGGAACAGGCCGAACGCGTCGCCAGACTGCAAGAGCTTATAAGTCTTCGGATCATCAAGCGGGATCTTCTCCCAATCGATCTCGACGCCGCGAGTTCGCGCGACTTCCTTGACCGTCCGGTCGATCAACGTGAGCGTCTTGAGCCCGAGGAAATCCATTTTGAGCAGACCGATTTCCTCGACCTCAGTCATCGTGTATTGCGTGACCAGTTCTTTGGTCTGCGGCGCGACGTAAATCGGAATCAGTCCGGTAAGATCCTGATCCGCGATCACGACGCCGGCGGCATGAGTCGAGGCGTGCCGGACCGAGCCCTCGATGGATAGGGCACTATCGATCAGGCGTCCGAACTCGGGCTCATCGCGAGCCATGTCGCGCAGC
>JAJFLK010000226.1 GCA_021772735.1 Candidatus Sumerlaeota bacterium
ATCTGCGCCTCCGATTTCTCGTTCAGTTCGGCCAGCTCTTGCTTGAGCTCAAGGATGTAGAGATGTGCGATCTCCAGCTCTTCGAGCATGCCGCGCCGGTGCGAGCCCAGTTCGATGACGTCGAGGCCTTCGCTATCGACCTTGCGTCCTCGGACGGCCGGCAGATGCTTATCGGCCATCATCCGCTCTCCGTGCTCGCCGATGCTCGCCAGCTCATAGTTTTCCTCGAAGACGTAATCCGCATGTAGCGAAGTTCCTCGCTGGAAGATCGTCCCGGCAACATCAAGCGCTCCGCCGGGCGCAGTCGTTCCGATGCCGACACTGCCGGTATCCGTCACGACGAAGTCGCCGCTTGCCGAGGCGCCCTCAGTGATGTCCACGATTGTCGTCGCGCCTTCTCAGGCCGAGGGGTAAACATATCCGCCATTGATCGAGACATCCGCGACATCCTCTGCGGTCCGCGCGTCTTCGTGAAAATCCTGCCTGGTTTCGATGCCGGCACGGTACGCGCGTCAGAGTCCGCTTCTTTCGGCGCACGCTTCTCGCGTGCGTTCACGCGAAGGTGATTATTCGTACAGACTCCAACTCGAGTTTACCGAATTGGGTACGGGCGTAGGCGTTGGCGTAGGTGTCGGCGTCGGCGTTGGCGTGGGGGTCGGCGTGGGGGTCGGCGTGGGGGTCGGTGTTGGTGTTGGCGTTAGTGTTGGCGTGGGAGTCGGCGCCGCGAACTGACTGAAGACCAGCAGCGCTCTCGGCGGCAGGCGCAGATCGAGCGTCGCCGGCATTCCGTCACGCGGCGTGGCTGTTGCCGTGAGCGTGCCGTTGACGCCGCCAGAGCCCAGGTGCGCCGTCGCGTCCGAGTTCGCCAGCTCCTGCCATTGGCCCGGCGAGGGGATCCCAACCTGGTAGCTCGAAAAGTCGGTCGGACTGAAATTCGCGATCACGAAGATGACATCTCCACCGGAATTAAATCGCTGAAAGGCGATGACGTTGGCGCCCTCGTTGACTTGAATAACCTGGAATCCGCTCGTCGAGCGCAGGCTGCCGCGCGTCGCGCGCAGATTGACCAGATTGCCGTAGAAATCGCGAACCCCGGAATACGTATTGAGGAAGCCCCACCAGATTCGATCGCCCGCGCCGTCGTTGAACGGCTTGTCTTCGAGGAACTCCTGGCCCTGGAGGAGCATCGGGATGCCCGGGCTCAAGAGCGTGAGGCCGGTGACGACCTTGCTCAGCGCGATGCCCGCCGTGCCAAATGGATTGGCGAAGTCGATGACCTTGTTCAGGCGTTGATCCGTATTGGTCTCGTCGTGACTCTCGACGTATTTGATGGCCTCGCTGTTCGGGCGTCCGAAGCCGGAGTTCCCGACGATAAAGGAGACGGTCCCCATGTTGATATCGCCGGTCGAGCCCAGCGTGCGCAGCTCGGAGCGGAACAAATCGTTGAACGGATCGCTCCATTGCGCGTCGTATCCCGCGCCGCCCTGGTTGCGGGGCGTTGTGACGGCGCCGTCATTGGGCAATTCCTCGGCGATGACGATTGCCCGCGGATTCACCCCGCGCACCACGTCTGTGATATCGCCCATAAGCAGCCAGCCTTCGCCGCTCTCGCCGCAGTAGCCTCGCATAAACGAGGTCGCATCCACGCGCAGGCCGTCCATACGGTATTCGGACATCCATGATCGCGCGCTGTCGAGAATAAGATCGCGGACATTCTGATCCGTGTATTTCGGCCGCGTATCGCCCCAGGGCGTATTGCCGGCGCAGTTGACGCCGAAGAAATAGATGTTCTGGGGCCCGTCGAAGTCCCACAAATTGTTGTCTGAGGGTCCGATGTGGTTGTAGACGACATCGACGATCACGCCGATGCCGTTGGCATGCATCGTATCGACGAAGTATCGCAGATCGTCCGGGTCGCCGTAGTTCGACTCGGGAGCGAACAGATGCACCGGGTTGTATCCCCACGAGACGCCGCCGGGGAATTCATTGATCGGCATGATCTCGACCATGTTCACCCCGAGAGCCGCGAGGTCGGCGACGTGCGTATCGACGGCCTGGCGGAACGTCGCCGGATAAGTCGGAACGCCATCGCCGTTGCCCGAGAACGTGCCGATGTGCATCTCGTAAATGATCATCTGATCGCGGTCCGGCGTCACCCAACTGTTGGCCTGCCATGGGTAATTCGATCCGTCGTCGGCGATGATCCCATTGCCGGTGCTGTTGACCGAATTGCGAATCCTCGGATCGGTCCGCCATGTCGCGCCGTCAAAAAGAAACTTGAACTCCTGGCCTTCGTTCGCGGTCGGAACCCAGACCGACCAGATGCCGTTCGAGCCTTCGCTGGCCATGGGCGAGCCCGAAGTGCTCCAAGAATTGAATTCGCCCGGGACGTTCGCGGTTGTCGCGTTCGGCGCCCAGACGCGGAAGACCGTCCCTCCGCCCTGGCCCGCCGGCACCAGCGTTGTGCCCAGCTCGAAAGTCGTCGGATCGGGCTGAGCCGAGGCCTCGGCTGCAACGAGGCAAAAAAGCGCGACCGCCGCCAGGCGCATCGGGCCGCGCGCGAGTCGGGCCGCGCCCCTGGTTAATCCCAGGACGCGCGATGACATCGTGTCGGTTAGTAATGCATTTCTTGAGATCAAAATGGATGAGGCCTTCGTTGGGATTGTGCCGCAATGGACTTGGGCGACGCCGGGCCGAGAGCCTGAATTCGGGTGGCCTTGGCCGGGGTCATCCTGCGATACGCCCGCGTCGTGGTTTGGGCAAACCGGTAAGAAGTTTATAGTATTCGGCAGGCCGCGTCAACTCAGCGGAGCCCGTTTCGGACAAATTTCGTCCTTCGCGCGGCGCGTGCGGAGGCCCGCGTCCCTGCGAGCCTCAGCGCCTGGGCGTTATCGGGCCAAACTCAATTGATCCAGGCCTTGGCGGGCTACGCCTGGGCAGTCTCGGCCGTCGCGGCCTCGGTCGGCTCGGGATAGTAGAGGCCGCCGGTCGTCTCAAGCCAATCGGCGATGCGGTCGGCCGCTCCGGCGACGTCATTGTCCGAAATGTCGATCCGCAAGGTCGGCAGCCTGGATTCGGCGACGAGTCGATCGAGAAGTTCCTGCTCCTTGATGAAGCGATCGAGGTTGTCGTACTGCGCGGGGTGTCCAGAAATCTTAAGGCGCCTCTCTCGGGCGGCTTCAAACGATTCAGCCGAGCGCGTGCAATAGACAAGCCTGAAGCCGAGCGGCACAAGGCGCTCTTCGAGCCACGCGAAATCCAGATCCGAATCGGCATACAGTTTCTGGTGCATGAGAGTCGAGATGTGAAATCGATCGATGATCCACGAGTAATAGCGCTGAAGCTCAAACAGGCGTGCCCAGGTCTCGTAGGTCTCCATCGCAAGCTCGCGCTCTTCGGGCGCGAAGTTGATCAGCCCGCGGCCCCACGGCGTGTTCGTGAACGCGCACCATTCGCCTGAGATGATCGGGGAGTGATATCGATACTTGCGCGCGCCGACGATGCGCCGATGCTCGTTGAGCGCAAAAGCGATATCGGTTTTGAACGTCAGGCGCGTGCCTTCGAGAATGATTTTCGGAACCATTTTGCGACCCATTAGAAAAGGCCCCTTTCAGAATTGCGTGCGATCGTAATCTTGCTTTTCATCACTCACGCTCGGCCTGCCCGGCGAGATCGCCAAAGAGAAACTCAAGCGGGATTTCCAGGCGCTTGCGCCAGGAGGCCTCCGTGTGTTCGGTGCCCTCGAATTCGAGTGTGACGAAGTCGCTGCCTTCGGCGCGGCCTTGAGCTTTGAGCATCTCGGCGAGGCGCGCGTGCTGCGGCGGGTAACCGGGCCCGGCATCCGCTTCGCTGAGATCCAGGTAAATTCGCAATGTATCCGCCAGGCCGCCGGAGGCCTCGATCTCGTTCAGGATGTTACGGCTGGGCGATTCCTCGTCGCCGTGCATATCGCCCAGGTAGGCAGAGAGGCACCCCAGACGCGTGAAGACATCGGGGTGAATCCAGCCGAGCCCGAGCGAGATCATGCCGCCCAGCGATGAGCCCATCGTCCCGGTGAATTCAGCTTCGGGCCGCGTGCGATACGTCGCGTCGATCATCGGCTTGAGCTCGCGCGTGAGGAAGAAGCCGTAAAGTTCGCCTTCGTCCAGAGGATCGTATTCCTGGCTCCGTCGGTAGGTGTTGAAAACCCCGACGACGATAATCGGCGGGATCTTGCCCCGCTCCACAAGGCGAACGACCGCCTCATCCACGCCCCAATCGATACCGGTGAAGCTGAGGCGCGGATCGAAGACGTTCTGGCCGTCGTGCATGTAAAGCGCCGGGTAGCGATGGTCTGACTCGGCGTCGTATCCCGGCGGCAGCCAGACGGCGACGTGGCGCGGCTCGAAGAGGTACTCCGAATCCACATCGTAGTGATAGAGTAGAGTGCCGATCACGCCCGAACCCTCGGCCGTGGGCCGTTCGGCAGCTTCGGGCGCCTTCGCGCTGAAAGCCTCTATTGTGAATTCGAGCTCCAGGTCCGAATCGATCTCAAAGCGATGGTTGCCCGGGACGGAGCCGTCCTCGGCGAGCGCCTCGCTGCCCCACGAGCCAAGCGAAAACTTGAACTCCAGCGTCCGGCCGTGCTCGATCTCCAGCGTGATCTCGCGCCGCGCGCCCTCGCCCTCGAGCGCTTTGCCGGCCGGGTCCCAGGGGCCAAGCTCGTCGAGGTTGCCGGGCATGTAGAGCGTTGGCGTGTCGTCGGGCACGTTGACGACGATGTGGACCGTATGAAGGTTGTCGTCGCCTTGAGTCATCGTCTCCTCGTCCGGTGCGGTGGCGCATGATGCTGTCATCAGCGCTGCGAACGCCAAGAGTCCGAGGGTAGTCTGGATTTGAATTCGTACTTTTGTCATTGGATAGACCCCATGTGGGCGTTCTCGCCCTTCTCCGCGCGGATCGCGCAGATACCTTAGATTTCAATCAGTGTAGCTCCACGATCATCGCCGACGCGCCTGGAACAACGACGGCCAGTTTGGATCCATCGACGGTGGCCTCGGCATAACGCGTGCCGAGCGGGTAAAGAATCTCGGCCGACTTCGCACCCGAGAGGTTTAGCGGCAGGTCGATCTCGATGCCTTCGGTCGCGCGGCCTCGGTGGATGATGGAGACGACCGTTTGATCCTTCTGCGCGCCACGCCCTATTGAGACCCGCGCGAAGGCCAGAGTATCGGTCGCGGCCAGCAGCTCTTGATAATTGCCGTATTTGAGCGCGGGCGAGGCTTTGCGAATCCGGCCCAGCTCGCGAACCGAAGCCAGCGTCTTGCGCTCGCGATCGGTCAGCTCGCCGGCGAAACGCATCGGCCGCCGGTTATCCGGATCGCCCGCGCCGGTCAGGCCGATCTCATCGCCGTAGTAAATCATCGGGCAGCCGGGCAGCGTCAGCGCCAGCGCCTGGGCCAGCGCGAGGCGGTCGTATGCGCGGTCGAGATTGACCTTCATGTCGCCGGCCCAGCCGACGGTCTTTTCGTCCTGTCCATCGCCGGGAACCAGATCGCCATCGGCGAACGCCATGAATCGCGAGACATCGTGATTGCCGACGAGCGGAGACATGAGCGCTTCGGGCCCATACTCATCGACGGAGGTTTGGATCTCTCGCGCCAATGCGTCCAGCCCGACTGAGTTCGCCCCCAGGGCCTCGCGCAGCGTCCAATAAAGAGGGAAGTCGAATTGCCCATCGAGCATTTCGCCCGAGACGAATTCCATAATGGTCCCTCGGCTTGAGATCGTCTCGCCGACCTGGAACAGACGCCGGCCTTCGCCGAGTTCGACCTCGTCGCGCATGCGGCGCGTCAACGCGCGCCAGAACAGAGGTTGGATGTGCTTGACCGCGTCCTGTCGGAAGCCGTCGATTCCGGTCTTTTTGATCCACCAGATCGCGTTCTCGGAGACCGCATCGACGGCCTCAGGGCTCGCTTCGAAATCGAAAGCCGGCAGGAATGAGTCGAACCACGTCGTGAAAGGATGCGCGTCGTATTGGCGAATATTTTGCCCACCGTCGGGCAGTTCGAGCGAGCCGTACCACTCGGGATGCTCGACGCGCCAGGGGTGGCTTGAGTGCGTATGATTGGCAACAAGATCGAGCAGGACGTAGATATCATGCTCGTGCGCGGCCTCGACGAGCGCGCGCAGCTCTTCCATCGAACCGAAGTGCGGATTGGTTGCCGTCGGCGAGGCGGGCCAGTATCCGTGATACGCCGAATAAAAATCGCCCGGCGCGACCGATTCCTTCTCGGCCACTTCGACCTGCAAGTTAGGCGCGGAGATCCAAAGCGCGCCAACGCCGAGCTCGTCGAAATAGCCTTCTTCGATCTTGGCGCGCAGCCCGGCCCAATCGCCCCCGGCGTAATTGGTCGAAGCGCGCAGATTTGCGTCGTCGATGGGGTTGTCGTTGGCCGCGTCACCGTTGGCAAAGCGATCGGTCAGCGCGAAATAGATCGTGCGCCCGCGCCAATCGGGCTGCATGTGCGCCTGCGGAGGACCGTGGATTGTCGCTTCGGCCCATGTCCCGGCGTCGTCTTGGAGCATCACGCGAATGATGCCGTCCGGGGATTGGGCGTGGACCTTGGCGACGTTAATGAGGATCACCTCTGGGGTCTTGCCTTCATCGCGCCCGAACCAGCATTCTGGATTCTCGTCTTCGTTATCGTCCTCGGCGGATTGGGGAGTCGGCAGGAGACGATTGCCCGCCATAATCAGGCACGGATGGATATCTTCATCTTCGACGGTGACCTGCGTCTCAATCTCATCTGAGACGAGCCCCACCCAATCGGAGAAGTCGAGCCAATTGTTTGAAAGAGATTCTTCTTCCTCGGATTGGGGAGGCATGGAAAACAATGGCAGCAGCTTAATCGTCTTCGCCGATTCCGACCCCGCGACGTTCAGTATCGAATTCTTGCCCTGGTAGCCGTCGTCTTCGCCGTCGGGGTTGGCGGGGTCGGCGATCCAATTGCCGTCGACGACGAGCTTGTATGTGTGCCGACCGGGCGTGATCGAGACCTTCGCAGTGAAGACGCCCTGCTCATCGGGGCCGGCGAGGCGATTGGCCGATGCGTTCCAGCCGTTGAAGCTCCCCGCGACAAAGACGTTTGCGACCGATCCCGAAGCGGGCTTGAACGTGAACACGACGCCCGGGCCCGACGAGCAATCGACGACGATGACGGCCTCGTCCGATGTGCCGTCGTCGAATCTCAACGCGGCCGCCACGAACCGGCGCGCAGAAGTCTCGCCCGCGCCGCTCAGCGAAACGGCCGTTGGCTTGCCGTCGACCGGCGAGGCGACGATGTCGGCGGCGACCGGATCAAGGGATTCAAATATGACCGATCCGATCCCGGTGACTCCGGCCAGGCCCGCGTAGTAAGCGCCTAGGTCAACAACGACGGCCTCGCCGCCCGGCCTGACGCTTTGGATGGGAATCGTCTTGATCCAGTGCGGCGCCGCGTCGCTGGGTCCGCCCGCTAATTGATCGCCCTGCGCGCAAGCCGCAGCCGCAATGCAAAGCCAGCCGACGAGGATCAGTGGAATTTTCATAGTCAGTTTCATGGATTACCCTCTCGAACGCGTCTTCAATTCTTACTGCCAGTGCTCCGACCGCCGGAAATTGCCGGGAAGTCATGACCGGCGAGGGCGCCGATCCCACACCTTCCGGATGTGGCTCTTGTAAAGTGTGGAACCGGCGCCCTCGCCGGTTGAGAAATTCAAGAATTCCTCCAGGTGTGGCGGTGCGACAACCCCACAAAATCAGGCGGTCAGAGCACTAGCGCTTGCCCTTGGGGAAAACGATTCGCCACTGGCCGGGCTTGAGCCGGAATCGCGCCCCGGGCACATCCACCGAACACGAGTGATAGCCGTCGTTGACGCCGACGACGGCGCGCTCGCCTCGGACGCTGCGCTCGAACACCAGCGTGCGCGAGCGATTATCCGAATAAAGCGGTTTGAACGCGCCGGCCCAGAGCGATTTGTGCTTCTTGCGCAGCGCGATGAGTTCGCGGACGAGCCCATGCAGTTTCGTGTCCCATTTCTTCTCATTCCACTGCATCGGTTCGCGCGCCTCGTGCGGGTCGCGCCCGGCCATGCCGACCTCAATGCCATGATAAATCATCGGCGTGCCCGGCAGCGTGAAAAGCAAGACGAGCGCGCGAATGAGGCGATCGCGCGACGTATCGGTGATGAAGCGCGAGGTATCGTGATTGTCGAGGAACGTCCATGAATCCGTCAGCGCGCGATGTTCATAAAGGCGGTCGGTGACGCCGATGCGTTCCAATAAAGTTTCCGGCGATGAGTCTTCGTTGAAAAATGCCCGCAGCGCCTCGCGCGTGATGAAATTGGTCACGCCGGTCGCGAGGCCCTTTTCAAAGTAGTGCGTCCCGATGTGCCAATCTTCGAGGATGATCTGGCGCGGCGCGGCGCGATCGATGATTTTCTTGAGCAGATCCTGGGGCAGCAGATGCGCGGCATCCAGACGCCAGACATCGGCCTCGGGCCAGGCGTCGATAACGTCGAGAATCATCTTCTGGACAAGTGGTTTTTGCGTGTCCAGCTTGGGCAGCGACTTGCCGCCCATCCACATCATCGTCTTGTCTTCGCCGTGCGAGATGTAATAACGCCGCCGCTGCGCGGGGTCGAGATACCACGGATGATCGACCGACGTGTGGTTGAACACGCCGTCCAGGACGAGCTTCATGCCGCGGCCGCGCAGATCGGCGGCAAAACGTTCGAAGTCCTCTCGCGAGCCGAGCGCGTCATCGATGCGGAAAAAATCGACCGCGTCGTATCGGTGCGTGCTTCGAGCGGCGAAGATCGGGTTCAGGTAAACCGCCGTTACCCCGAGGTCTTCGAGGTAAGGGAGGCTCTTCCGGATGCCTTCGAGATCACCGCCGAAAAACGTGTACATGCTCTGCGGCGACGAGGTCAGGACCTTACGACTCTTCGACGCCTGGATCTTCCGGCCTTTCCATACCCACTGACCGCTCTTTGGCGTGAGCCTGGGGTCGCCGCTGCGCCAGCGGTCCGGGAAGATCTGATAGACGACTTCAGGGCGGGGCCGCGAAGAGGAGATTCGTTGGCTGGGCGCGGGTCGGCGTCCGTTCTTGCTTGAATTTTGGGTCATGTCTACGGGACTTCGTTCCTCGGACCAGGTTTGGAGATGGGCCTTCAAGTCGCATGTGAAAGGCCGTTGCGTTACTAATGAGGCCCGTACGCATCTCGCCTTGCCATATGCGTGATTTTGTTATAGTCTTACGAAATAGGCCAGTCAAGGGTGGACGAGCAATTGGCGGCTATATCAACACAAGTGGAGCAGGCTGTATGCGTCTCCTGACGATGAGTGCGCGCCTTATTCTCTTATGCGTTCTGTGCGCGACTCCCGCCGCCGCGCAGTTCACCGCGCCCGAGCCCGAAGACCTGATGATCTATCAGGTCTTCCTGGATCGATTCAATAACGGCGACGTCACGAACGACAACGGCAATCCGCGCGGGACGTTCAATCCCTCGGGTGCGTTCGATTTCCACGGCGGTGACTTGGAAGGCATCCGTCAGCAGCTTACGTACATCGCCGGCATGGGTTTCAACGGCATGTGGATCACGCCGTTCGTCGAGAACGTTCGCGACTACCATGGATACGGCGCTTTCAATTGGTTCAATGTCGATCCGAATTTTGGCGATCTCGCCAAGCTCCAGCAATTGATCACCGAGGCAAACGCCGTCGGCATCGCGATCTACTTTGATATGGTCGCCGGCCACCAGGGCAATTTGATCGATTCATTGGACGGCGGTTTTCCTTCGTATTTGGCTCCGCCGAGCGAATACAACCTGCGTTGGAACAGCGGTCTGATGTATCCGGCGCCTTTCAATTCGCTGACGTTTTTCCACGCGCACGGTCAGATCGGAAATTTCTTCGGCTCCGAGCAGGAGTTTGGTGAGCTGTCGTCTCTTGACGATCTTAAGACCGATACTCAGTTCGTCCGCGACGAGATGTTCAACGTCTGGAAATTCTGGCTGACCAATACCGGCGTGAGCGGATTTCGGATCGATACGGTTAAGCATATCGACATCGGCTTCTGGGAAGACTTTCTGCCGCGCATGCGAGCCGAGGCGGTCACGCTCGGCCGGACCAATTACTTTACGTTTGGCGAGATCTTCGGCGGCGATGATTCGTTCATGAGCAATTACATCGGAACGCTGACCGGCGCTCCGGATAAGCTCGACGCCGCACTGGATTTCCAATTCTACTTTGCTTCGCAGGATGTCTTCGCACGGGCCACCGCGCCGCCGAGCAACATCACCGGCCGCCTCCAGGCACGCGCCACGAACCTGCCGGGGCATCACCTGAAGATGCCGAATTTTTTCGATAACCACGACGTGCGCCGCTTCATGAACGTCGCCCAGGACAACGCGGGCTCGGGGCTCGCCGAGCGCCGGCGGCGTCTGGAGCAGGCCCTGATATTTTCGTTCATGGCTCCGGGGCCGCCGGTGATCTACTACGGCACCGAGCAGGAATTCGACGGCGGCAACGATCCCTCGAATCGTGAAGATATGTGGGACGGCCAATTTGAGTTCGGCCCGTCTCTCGGCGATAATTTCGATACGACGGCGCCGCTCTATCAACTCGTCACGCGGCTCGCGAGTCTGCGCTCTGCGCTCAGTCCTCTGCGCCGCGGCGATTTCAATGTCCGCAGCGTCGATACCGGCGGGCCGGGTCACGCGGCGTTTACGCGGACCGACGCGGGCAAGACCATCCTGACCGTCCTGAATACATCGACCTCGAATCGAACGTTGCCCTCGATGACGATTGCAGAGCTTGCGAGCACGAGTCTGGCCAACGCTCTGAACCCGGTCCAAACCATCGTCGTTCCTGCCAGCGGCTTTTTCCCTTCGAGGACGCTGGCCGCGCAGGCCGCGGAAATCTGGGTGCTTCAAGCCGATCTTCCGCCCTTGCCGGCTTCGATCGTGGCGCAGAACCCGGCCAACGGTGAGATTGGCGTGGACATAAATCTGACCGAGATCACGGTCGATTTTTCCGAAGCGATGGACCGTCCCTCGACCGAGGCCGCAACATCGCTCGGCCCGGTCACGCCGTTCACGTTTGCCTGGAATGCGGGATCGACGCAGATGCGACTCGTGCTCGGAGCGAGCCTTACGGTCGAGACCGATTACACCGTGACGGTGACCGATTCGGCGATGTCTCAGGGCGCAACGGCTCTTCAGTTCACAACCGCGGCGACATGGACGACCGGCCAGGCGCCGCTCGTCCTGCCGCCGTTTCCCGCGCCTCTGACCGCGATTGGGCCGACGGCGTTATCCATATCGGTTAACGGGAACGAATCGGATTGGCCTTCGGCTGCGACCGTCGCGGCGGATCAGTTTGCCGTCGTCGGTGATCAGACATTCGTTTGGCACGACGCGCCGTCTGATGACACTGGGGCGGGCGCCTACACGTATCCGACCGATTCGGTCTTCACCGGCGGCGATGCCGATCTGGAC
>JAJFLK010000227.1 GCA_021772735.1 Candidatus Sumerlaeota bacterium
ACCCGTTCATACTCCGCCTCGGTTCGTTCCCAGCAATAATCCTCGACCGTCGATCTCGCACGTGTCGCGAGCGTCTGCGCCAGCTCGCGATCGCCCAGCAATCGTCCGATCGATCGCGCAAGCCCCGCCGGGTCGCGCGGCACGCTGAGCAACGCCTCGCTATTGTGACCGACAATGTCGGCGATGGATTTGATATCCGTCGCGGCGATCGGGACGCCCGCGCACATATATTCGAGGATCGTATTCGGGCAGCCTTCGATTTCGCTGCACAGAACCCCGACGTCGAGATTAGGCAGCACCGACGGCAAATCGGCGCGCTCGCCTATCAGGCGAATGTCGGCCCACGGGGCGGCTTCGGCGACGAGCCTTTGATATTGCTCGGCGAACTGCTTAGGCCCGCCCCCGATGACGAGGAAAACTGGTGCAGGTCGGCCGGGTGGCGCCAGGCCTTCGCGAACCACGATCGCAGCGGCTTCGATCAGATCCTCGATGCGCTTGAGCTCGTGATACCGTGCGACATGCCCGACGAGCGGAGTCTCGGGCGGCAGCCCCAGCTCCGCCCGCAAATCCAGAGCCGGCGCATCGGACCACTTGCCGAAATTCACCCCATTGCGAATGACGGTGATTCGCTCCAGATCGACGCCCAACCACCGAGCATTCCGCTCGGCGACGGCCTCAGAGACGGCGACGATCGCGTCTGCGCGCAGCGTCAGGCGCTTCTCCCATCGATTGAGCAATGCGGACTGAGCCGCCCACTGCGGCTCGTTGATGCTCGTGTAATGCACGACGATCCGGCGGACCCCCGCAAGGCGCGCGGCCGTCACGCCCGGGATGATCGAAGGCGATTGGTAAACGTAGACGAGATCGGGAGCGATCCGGCGAATCGCACTCGAAAGCCGCACGAGCTGGTAGGGATGCCAGACGGGCAGCGTCTTCTGAGTGTGTACGGGAATGCCGAGGTCTTCGACGCGCGGCGCCCACTTGCCTGCCTTCTTGTAACACATGACGGCGAAATCAAAGCTCTCGCGATCTGCAACAGCGAGCGTTTCGATGATGCCGTTCTGAACGCCACCGACGGCCATGCGGCTGACAAATCGGAGGACGAGCGGTTTGCTTCGGGTCATGGCGAACGTGTAGGGGCCGGATTCATGTAGAGCCCATCCGATTTGCCATTGTGCGCAAACCGCGCGAAGTTGAAAGGTCGGTTTTCCTAATCGATTTGTTTCGGGCCGGCGAGGCGCCAAGTCGCGACGAGCCGCAATGCATGCGCTCGGGCAAAAAGAAGCCGCCGCGGGCTCGTTGACGAAACCGCGGCGGCAGAGATTATTCAGTGGTCGGGCGAACGCTGCCCGGAGCGCTTACCTTACGATGTTTACCACTTCGTTCAGCAGGTCGTCAGCCGTCGATATGACCTGCGAGTTCGCCTGATAGGCCCGCTGCGTGGTCACGAGGTTGACGAACTCATTGGCGAGATCGACGTTGGAGAGTTCGAGCGTGAATGTCTGGAGCGTTCCGATCCCTCCGACATTGGGGCCACCCACCACGGCCCCTCCTGATTCGATCGTCTCGGCAAAGAGACTACCGCCGAGACCCGCCAGGCCTGATTCGTTGGGGAAATCGGCCAGGATAATCTGGCCGATATTGATGTTCCGCCCGTTCGAGAAGAAGCCGGTGATATTCCCGTCGCCACTGATCGAAACCGACGAGAGGCTGCCTGCGGCGAAGCCATCCTGGAGCTGGCTCGAAACCGAGCTTTCCTGTGCGAACTGACTTGCGCCAGCGAATTCGAAGCCGATGACCTGACCCGCCGCCGCTCCGCCTTTGAAATCGAATGTGGCTGGGTTCGTTACCGTCTGGCTGGCTAGTGTGCCGTCGTTGTTGAATGTCAGCGTCCCGTTACCGGCCTGCCACAGCTCAGCGCCAGCGGGCACAATCGTATTGTTAACTTCCCCAGCGGGCGTGGTCACATAGTAATCCCATGTCGTGTCGGTGGTTCGCTCGAAGTATACCGTCGCAGCATGGGAATCCCCGAGGCTGTCGTAGACTGTTATCGTGGTCGAGAAGTTCGAAGTCGCCTCGGCCGTAGCCGCACTGACGGGGCTGAACGGGATGAGAGCGCCCATGCCATCGAGAAGGATCGTCTCACGTGAATCGAGGTTGAAATCGATGTCAACGCCCGACCCCGC
Source organism: Candidatus Sumerlaeota bacterium (assembly GCA_021772735.1). Lineage (GTDB taxonomy): Bacteria > Sumerlaeota > Sumerlaeia > MVZB01 > JAJFLK01 > JAJFLK01. Next base: position 2,187 of record JAJFLK010000227.1, read on the forward strand.
GATGCCATCGGAGGTCGGATTCGGCGGCGCCGAAGATGCGCCGATTTGCAGGTCGCCTTGGCCGAGCGCCTGTCCTGTCGAATTGAACAAGTTACCCTGCACTTTGAGCCCTCGGGAGTTGACGAGGAAGCCCTCGCGGTCGAGGTCGAACTGACCGTTTCGGGTGTAGAACGTCTGAGCGCCATCGCTCAGAACGAAGAAGCCCTGGCCATCGATGCCGAGATCGGTCAGGCGGTCCGTATTATTGAACGAGCCTTGAGCGAAGGAGCGGCTTACTCTTTCAAGCGAAACGCCACGTCCGAGTTCTGATCCGCCCGAGCCACTCGCGATCGATTGGCCCAGAATGGCTGAGAACTCGGCCCGGCTTCCTTTGAAGCCGATGGTCGAGATGTTGGCAATATTATTGCCAATGACCTGGATGCTGTTTCCGTAGGTCTGCAGGGCGCTGACGCCGGTGTAAAGTGAACTGAACAATCCCATTTTTCTGATCCTCCTGATCTATCGTTTCGTCTTGATATCCTGATCTTGATTCCGCATCCGGCGGAGCTTCTTGTCTCACCCCTCGCGGCTGGCCGGCCGTGTGGGCCCGC
>JAJFLK010000228.1 GCA_021772735.1 Candidatus Sumerlaeota bacterium
ACACGCCGAGCCGATCCGCGCCGCGCCATTGCGTCCAATCTTCGGCCCGTGCAGAGGCCGGCATCGAGGCGAGGATGGCGGCGAACAAAAGAACGTCGAATGGGCGATAAGGCAGGCCGAACGACTTACAACAGAAATCAAATGTCATGAAGGAGGCTCCCTCGGGGTTAGGCATTCGATCGCGCCTCGCAACGCGGGCGACGAGCCGCCATTTGCGATCGGCTGACGGAATCGTCCTGGTCTGGGATCCAGCCGGGTTTAAGAAGAGGCCTTGCCCGAGTCGTTCATTTGACGAACGTGGTGAGCCAGGCCCTCGGCGATGGACCGCTGGCGGTAGGCGATGCGCTGGAATTCCGCCGCCGCCTTTCCCTTCCGGTCCGCCAGCTCATACTGCTTGTCGATCATCTGCAGCAGGTGGCGGTGATTCTTGCGGTTCTCGCGAGCCTTTTCATCCTCGCCCTCGGATTCGAGGCGGGCGGCTTCCGAACGAAGGTGGAACGCCTTGAGCTTCAAATCCTTGGCGGCTTTTGTATAAAGCGAGGCCTGAAGCTTGGCCTCATCGGCTTCGGCGTCGGCCGCAGCCGCGCGCTTGAGCGCAGCCTGCCCCTTGGATCTGAAATCTTCAAGACTCTGCTCAATATCATCGGCGAATGTAGGATCTTCGCGCTGCGTGTAATCTGGTGTTTGCCTGTCGACCATAATCCGTGAATTATCCCAATGGAGACTGTCTTCCCCGTTCGCCCGGATCGGAGAAACTCTTACAGCTGTAGTATGTTATGACTTGGGCTCGACGGCAACCCCCATCAGGTCTCGGTGGATTATAGTTCTGTCGGGTCTGCTGATGTCCCCCGAGGAATAGAGCCCTGCTTTTTCCCCGGAATTTATCTCAAGATGGAGCGCTGTTCTGTCGATGGAGGCTTTGAGTGAGTTTGCGAGAGGAGATCCGACAATGCGCAGCAGTAAACCTCATCCGATTTACTTCGCCTCGATGGAGAACGGTCGCCGTTTTCTGGTCCGGGATGCCGAACCTGTCTCGATCCATCCGGACATCGAGTTTGTGGTTCACCGCAGCTTGACAGATCCGGGCTCCTGGACCGTGACCCACGCGGATACGGGCATGCGTGTCGCCACGGACGAGAGCCGCGATCGAGCCATCGAGCTGGCTCACGAATGCGTATCGGCAAGATTTGATGCCGTTGACGTTATGACCTCCCTCGTGGATGGGCTTGAGTTTGGCCCCGGCCTTTCCTTTGCTTGATTCGTTGATCTTCACCATAACTGACTTCTCTTATTGAACTAGATGATCCCAACGCGCCGTATCGGCCGTTGGATTGATCAGGCCATCACTCCGACCGGGGCCGGACGCGCCGGAATCCGGGAGCGCGGCGCGCGAGCAATTGCGATGCCGTGTATCTGAATTAGCGAGCCTTGAATGCTTATGCCCCGATCCCGGGGGGCGACAAAGAAGTGGCCCCGGGTTGGGCAGACCCGGGGCCAGGGGGCGGGGATGAGAGAGGATCGGAACTCGCGTTCCGGACAGAATTCTTGTTGGCTCCGGCTTGCTCAGGGCGCGAAGGAGACGGGGTCGCTGGCGCGGGCGTTGTGGTCGAGCGGCGTCGTGATGGTGCACTGAGACTGCATCGTGAGGCTGTTGACTGAGTAAGTTCCTTCGCGGGGGCAGAGCGGCTGATTCTTCAAGTACCCGGACCCGTCGGTTGCGTAGAGGTCCGTGAGCGCGATTGACGCCGTCGGGCTTTCGTTACGTTCGAGCGCCCACTGTTCCTTTGAGCCGTCAATCTTCTGCAGATTCTCCTGGCAGGTGCGTTGGGCCGCGACGTCACGGTTTCGAAGAGCGGTTGGAACGACGATCGCGGTAAGAATCCCAATCAGCGAAACCACGATCATTGTCTCTATGAGAGTGAACCCCCGTCGGGAGACCTGATTGGGACTGTGGGGGTGCGCTCTCATGGTGGTTGGTGTAAGCGTTATTTCGAGGTGAAAAGTCTTCTGCGTTTATGATCTTGAGAGGTCCCGGACGGGTCGCTTTTGAGGGCGGCCCGCCCGGGCGGTTTCGTTTCGTCAGGCTCGGATTAGGATCAGGAACCTTCGAGCGAGGTCACGACCGTGCCGACTTCGGCAATGCTGTGGCCAGGGTAGGTGGTGCTGCACGTCGGGTCGGTCCCTACGTTGTTGATCGTGTAGGCTCCACCCGAGGGCTCGACCGGCGTGTTCTTCATGTAGCCGGTGCCGCCCGTCTGAATGAGATTGCTCCAGCCCACGGTCGCGCCGGGACCCGAGTTATTCTCGAGCGCATACTGCTCTTTGGAGCCATCGATCTTAACCAGGTTCTCCTGGCAGGCACGCATGCGGCTCTGTGACCTTGCGCGGATGAATCCCGGGACGGCGATCGCGATAAGGATGCCGATGATGGCGACCACGATCATGATTTCGACGAGCGTGAAGCCCTTGTTCTTCTGGAAGAGTTTCATTTTATTTTCTCCTTCGGAGTGATTTTGAGGCCCTGTGTGCCGGCCCGTTCTTCCTTCGTGTCAGCCTTTAGAAGCAAGGCCGGTGCCAAGCCCTGAGCGCCATCGTTCGTTCGCGGATATTACGAAGATAGAGGCTTTAAGCCGATCTAATTCAATGATGTATAAACGGAAATTTTTTTCGCTCCGCGTCGCGCATCGGGCGGCGATGTGGGTAATCCGACGCCCTGGGTAAGGCGCTTCCCCGGATTCGGGGTAACGCGGTACCCCACTTCGGCCCGAGCCGTTATGAGAGGCGGATGCCTTGCTGCGCAGGGATGTGTGGCATGAGTTCAAAATCGCGGCGCAGGGCGGCGATGGATTCGCCGCATTGTTCGATGGAGTTCTCGGCGATCGGGCCGAGCCAGCCATTGGCTCCGGCCAGGT
>JAJFLK010000229.1 GCA_021772735.1 Candidatus Sumerlaeota bacterium
ATGCAGATAGGCAAGCTCTTTATATCCGTCGAAACGGACGTGCTCGCGCCGGATCGGACGGTTGTAGCACTTGGGGACGTAGAGGTGCGTCGCGAACGGATACGTCATCAGGTTTTGGATGGTCGCGTGCTCGCTGTCGTAGAAGACATGTGTCTTCGTGCCCGTAAATCGCCCGACTGGCGCGACGTAAGGTCCGGCGTTAAAGGCGAGCATACGATCCGGGCGAAACTCGCGGACGATCCTGCGCAATCGCCACTGCCGTGCCAGAAGCTCGCGCCCGAGATTCACCAGCCCGCCTCGCGCCGTGCCGAAGACTTCGAGCTCGAAGCCCAGCTCGCGCGCGACATCGACAACAATGTCCTTATCCCGCCCGGTCAGGCGGACTTCGCAGCCTTCGGCCTTGAGTCGTCTGATGAGATCGCGAAAAAAATAGGCGTCCGAGGGATGGGTCAGATCGATCAGGATCTTCATGCACTAATCTTTGGCAACGGCGATGGCGATCGGTTCGCTCGCAGCGGTCCCGCTGCCCGGCTCGCCATGCTCCTGGCGGCCCCGGGTTTGCTCGTTCTTCCCCGGGATCACGACCCCCGGTGCGTGATGCAGGGGCGCGTAACGGTTCTTGCGAAGCTGATAGAGGATGCGTTCCTGATTGACCCGCACGCGCGAGATCATATCGGCAAGGAGCCCGGTGATAAAGATCAGCAGCCCCATTCCGGCCAGGGCCGCCGACGTGAAGCCGGCCCATTTGTGTGGCGTGAAACTGTCGGTCCGAAGGTAATGCTGGAGCAGGAAACCCGCCAACACCAGCGCGCCGAGCATGACCACGCTTGAGATCGAACCGAGCACGCGCATCGGCTTGTAATCCACAAAGGAACGAAAGATGATCTTTGACGTGCGGAAGGCGTAGTAAGGAATATTGGACGCGATGCGTGAGTGGCCGTGCTCGCGAGTCCCGCGCACGCGAACCGGAACTTCCTTGATCGGCACGCCTTTGAACGACAGATCGAGGAACGCCTCCTGCGTGTAGGTGAACAGCCCGTGCAGGTTCATCCGGAAAAGCGTGTCCTGAGTGTATGCTCGAAATCCACACGAAACGTCCCGATACCGCTCCCCGGTCAAAAAGCTGATGATCAGAGACATGCAGTAATTGCCGTAACGCTTCAGCGCGCCCATCTCGGGCTCGAGCTCGGGATCGAGAAAACGCGAGGCCGTTACAAGACCTGCCTCACCGGTAAGAAGGGGCGCCAGCAGTTTCGGAATATCGGCGGGGTTGAATTGGCCGTCGCCGTCCAGATTGACAACAAGGTCGGCCCCTCGCTCCAGTGCTCGATTAAAGCCCGCGTGAATCGCCCCGCCGACTCCGCGATTAACCGGGAGCCTCAGCACGAGCGCCCCTGCATCGGCGGCACACTGAGCCGTCCGATCGGTCGAGCCGTCATCGACGACGATCACCTCGACCTCATCGATCCGGTCGATCTTGCGCGGAACTTCGCCCACGACCCGGCCGATCGAGGCCTCTTCGTTCAGCGCGGGTATAATGACACACAGCTTCATCGGTCAATGCGATCGGCCCGGCGGCCGACGCTCCCCCCTCCAACTCGGTGATATCACAGCCGACGGATGCAAATAATCATAGTGGAGGCCGCGCCGCGTGGGCAAGACTTCTCGTATCTTTCCTTTAATGCCGATGCACAGCATCCGCTCACATTGTATACTGCGGGGCAGCTGCGACCTCCACATTCGGCGCAAGAAAGAGTTTCGTCCTTGAGCACAGCCTCGGCACAGGTCGGCCCTCCCGCCCATTCCAAGGATATGGCGGTCCTCATGTTCACAGACATCGTGGATTCCCTGGGTCTCAAAGAGCGTCTGGGCAATGCCGAGGCGGCGCAGATCATCGACGCCCACGACCGGCTTTTCCGCCGGGCCATCGAGCCGATCGATCAGGCCATCGTCCTCAAAGACACCGGCGATGGCTTCCTTACTCGCTTCTCCGCCGCCAGCGACGCGGTGCGAGTCGCGCTCGTTTTTCAGCATGAGATTCAGAACCACCCCTGGCCGCACGGGCCCCTGCGGGTGCGGATCGGCGTTCACATCGGCGAGGTCGAGGAATTGGAAAGCGATATCGCAGGCCGGCCCAAGCTGGTCGGCCTCGCTGCCGATATGGCCGCCCGCGTGATGAGCATCGCCCTGGGCGGTCAGATCCTGATGACGCGGACGGTCTTCGACGCGGCGCGGGTCTACATCCGCGAGTACCCCATTCCGGCCGGCAACGGCACGAGCCCGTGCCTGGAATGGGTTGCCCACGGTCCGTTTCGATTCGCGGGCGTCGAAGAGACGATCGGAATCTTTGAGGTCGGCGCCGTGGGCATCGCCCCGCTGACCCGTCCCGCCAATACGGAGAAGGTTCGGTACTCGGGCGGCGCGCACGATGAAACTCTCGGCGCGTGGCGACCCTCGGCCGGAGTCGAGGTCCCGGGACGCAAGGGGTGGAAACTGGACCGCAAGCTGGGCAAGGGCAGTTGCGGTGAGGCCTGGCTTGCCCGCCACATCCACTCCGGCAGCCACCGCGCGTTCAAGTTCGCTTTCGATCCGTACCTGCTGCGCAGCCTCAAGCGCGAGATCACGCTCATCCGCCTGCTGAACGATTCGCTCGGCGAACGCGATGATATCGTCCACATCTACGACGTCTGCCTGGACGAGGCTCCCTTTTACATCGAAATGGATTTCGCGCCGGACGGCGATCTGCGTAATTGGGCCGAACGGCGCGGGGGCGTGGGCGCCCTGGCTCTTACCGAGCGCGTCGAGCTGATTGCGGCCGTGGCCACGGCCGTTGCGGCGGCCCATTCAGTCGGCGTTTTGCATAAAGACATCAAGCCGTCCAACATCCTCATCGAGCAAGCGGCCGATGGCACGCCTTGCGTCCGCCTGGGCGACTTCGGCATCGGTCAGCTCACGACGCGCGAGGCACTCTCCAAAGCCGGCCTGCCCCGGGGCGCGCAGGAGACTCGAAGCTTCCCGCTCTACGCAGTGCCCGGCAAGCAGGCCGGGACGCACCTCTACATGGCGCCCGAGCTCTTCGCCGGTATGAAGCCCACGGTGCAGTCCGATGTCTATTCGCTCGGTGTGATGCTGTATCAATTGCTCGTTGGCGATCTGAATCGGCCGTTCGGGCAGGGCTGGGAACGCGACATCTCGGACCCGCTCCTACGCGAAGACATCGCGGCCTGCGTCGAGGCTAACCCGAGCCGGCGCCTTGCGGGCGCCGAAGAGCTGGCTCGCAGCCTGCGCGGCCTCGACGCGCGACGGCACAGAAATCCCCGGGCGACGCCGGCGCCAGATGACGAAACCCAAATCTCGCCTCCCGGAATCCCTGCCGTCCATTCCGCGCGCAAGACCGATCGAGCCGTCGAACACGATCTCGTTGTCGGCATCGATCTGGGCACGACCAATTCGGTCATCGCGCGCATCGATGCGGATGGAAATCCTCGGATCGTGACGAACCTTGACGGCGAGCGCATTACACCCTCGGCAGTCCACCTTTCAAGCGGGCGTGCCCTGGTCGGTCGTATGGCTCGCGATGTCGCGCGCTCTGCCCCGAACGATACGATCGTCGCCATCAAGCGAGACATCGGCCGTCGCAACCGCATGTTCACTGTGGGCTCTGAATCCTGGACGCCCGAGGAGCTTTCGTCCTTCATCCTGCGCAAGGTCGTCGGCGACGCCAATGCCGTCCTCGACCTCGAACGCCCGATTCGCCATGCTGTTATCACGGTCCCGGCCTATTTCAACGAGCAACAGCGCAAAGCCACGGTCGATGCCGGAAAAATGGCCGGGATCGAGGTGCTTGGGATCGTGAACGAACCGACGGCTGCGGCTCTCTCTTACGGGTTCAATCTCGTCGGCGAGCCTAGAACCATTCTGGTCTACGACCTGGGCGGCGGCACGTTCGACGTGACCATCATGCGAATCGAGAATGGTTTGATCCGCATGCTCGCGACCGACGGCGATGCGCGCCTCGGGGGGCGCGATTGGGATCGACGCGTGGCCGATT
>JAJFLK010000230.1 GCA_021772735.1 Candidatus Sumerlaeota bacterium
GAACCCGGCGAAGCCGCCGCCGATCGGCTGGCGATATAGTTGCGTCGGACCGTCTTCAGGCCACTCGGCGATCAGGCCGGCCACGCGGCTGATGCCGTCATGACCCGGCCCTCTGAAGTGAGGCCACGTCCCAGCCCGGTCCGAACCGGCGGCAGTGGCCGCCGCCGAGGCAGTCGAGATGGAACCCTCGCTCGATGCAACTTCGGCCTGGCGCGCGCGATCGGCTTCGAGTAGCTCGTAGCGCTTATTTTCGGCTTGGAAATCGAATGTCGGCAGAAAATTGCCTTTCAGGTCCCAGTAAGGCTTCAGCGCCATGAACGTGAGGGCAACGGCGGCGATGGTCAGCGCCGGAAGCACCACGATCGCAAGAGCGACGCGGAGCAGCGTCTTTTTCTTGCGGGGCGGATCGGCGTTCGCGGTTGGGGGAGCGCCGGCGCCGGACTGTCCAGATCGTGCCGCAGCCTCGTCCGTTGAGTTCTCGTCCATGATCCATCTCCTGCTTGGTTGATCTGCCTCCGGGCCCGCCGAAGGCTGGGAATTGTAACCTGCCGGGGGGGCACTTGCACAAGGGGCGCATAAGAATCCCGCCCGAGCGGGCCGCCCAACATTCCTGTAGCGTCGCGCCATTTAGAGATAGTCGTGCTTGCTTCGGGGCGGCCCGGTCCATTAGCTTCGGGAAGGGTGAGGAGGGGGCATCGCCTTGGAACACAAAGACTGCATCGGACCGGATGCAAATCTATTCGGCGGCGTGCGACGCGCGCTCGCGATGACGTTTGCCGCTGTGCTCGTGTCGATCTTCGCCTGGCCGGTCAGGGCCGAGCAGACTGCGTCTGCGACTCAGATCGACTCCCGCTCTGACAGTATTGCTGAAATACCAGGGTTCGTTTACGAAGACGGCCGATGGACGCCGAACGGTCCTTACGAGGGCACGGCGCGCGCCGGGTCCGGAGTCGCCAAGCCTTTCCCTGCCATGCCGGGCCTCGACGCGAATCCGCTGACCCCTGCAAAAGTCGAGCTGGGCCGCCTGCTTTTTTTCGATCCCATTTTGAGCGGAGACAACCGGGACTCCTGCGCGACGTGCCATCATCCGGATCTGGGTCTGGCCGACGCTCGGCCTCTGAGTATGGGACTCGGCGCAAACGGCGTCGGCCCCGAGCGCACCGGCGGTGCCGAGCTGCGCCGTAACGCACCGACCATATGGAACGCCGCGTTCGCGGGCTCGCAGTTCTGGGATGGGCGCGCCGCGACGCTCGAAGAGCAGCTCGATGGCCCGCTGCTCGACGCCAGCGAGATGAACGCGGACCCGGCCGAGATCGTCCGGGAGCTCAAAGCGATCCCCGAATACGTTCGGCTGTTCGGCCTCGCATTTCCCGACGCCCTTGCCCACAGGATGGGCGCGGCCGATGAGGCGGGGGCGGCTAAAAGGACAGGCACGATTAGTTTCGACAACGTCAAAAAGGCTCTGGCCAGCTTCGAGCGGACGCTGATCTCGGCCGATTCCAAATTCGATCAATATGCGGCGGGCGATCTGGATGCGATGGACGCAAGCGAGAAGAAGGGCATGCGGCTGTTTCGCTCGCTGCACGCGCGCTGTTTCGAGTGCCATATCCTGCCCACGTTCACCGACGGCACGTTTCGCATCCTGGGCGTGCCTGAGCTCGCGTCGCGCGAGGCCTCCGGAACGCCACCCGATCTGGGCCGCTTCGAAGTCTCAAGCTCCGGGCGCGAGAAATCTTTCCGGGTGCCCAGCCTGCGCAATGTCGCGCGGACCGCGCCATACATGCACAACGGCCGGTTCGCGACGCTACGCGAGGTCGTCGATTTCTACACCGAAGGCGGAGGGCGGTATAAGCCCGCGCCGCCCAAGGTGGACAACAAGATTCAGCGGTTCGAGCTCGACGATGCGGATAAAGAAGCGCTGGTCGCTTTTCTTGAGGCCTTGACCGATGAATCGCTCGCTCCTCAGATCCCCGCAAGCGTGCCTTCGGGGTTGGCCGTGGTCGGCCGGATCGAGACTGGGGCCGAGGCTTTGGTATCATCGGCCGATGCGGGGGCCGAGGCGGGGGATGAGGGAGTCGGCAACGGCTCGGAAGCCACGAATGTCGTCTTCCGCGTCTATCCGGGCCAGAGCATTCAGGCCATGATCGACCGGGCGATCCCAGGCGATACGGTCGAGGTCATGCCCGGCGATTACGCGGGGCCCGTGACCGTCGGCGTTGATGGTCTCAGCCTGCTCGGGCTGGAGATAGGCGGGCAACGGCCGGTGATCGGCTCGGGAGCAACGCCCGGTTCCGAGGTGCGACCCGGCGCCGCCGAGCCCGAGGATATGGATGATTCCGGCGGCGCGCTCGGGCAGGGCGTTCGGGTCCGCGCGGCGGATTTGCGCTTCGAGGGTTTTGAGATCGTCGGCCCGGAGCCCGGCGAATCTGCCCCCTGACTGGCACAGCTCGAAAAAATCTCTTCGCACTTGGCCCGGCGCGGGGTCATAATGTGCGCCGCACTGGAGACAATCGAAGCACCGGGTGACGGGCGAGCGTCAAGAAACAAAATTAAGCACACATAATGGACCGGCACGGTCCACAAAGGGGAGGCACGGACAATGAGTAAGATTTCAAGGATTGCGAGTTTGCTGGTGATCGCGGCGACGACGGCCGCGACGATGACGGCGACTGCGGGCCCGCAGGAGAAGCGATACCCGACGCGCAACGAGGATCAGCCCGCGGCGAATCCCGATGCCGCGGTCCTGCAGGTCAATCCGGGCGACAATGTCCAGGATATCGTCGACCGCGCCCGCCCCGGCGATACGATCGAGATCCATCCCGGGACGTATTACCAGCAGATCACGATCGACTTCGACGACATCACCCTGCGCGGTGTCGTGGAGAACGGCGAGATGCCGATCTTCGACGGCAAGGCCGAAATGAACGACGCCATCATGGCGGCCGGCAATAACTTCACGATCGAAAACATTCGGATGCAGAATTATCGCTCCAACGGCGTGGTCGTGAACCAGGCCAAAAATGTCACGTTCCGCAATTTGGTCGCCGATGCGACCGGCAAATACGGCGTCTATCCCGTACTGAGCGATGGCGTGCTCGTCGAGGATTGCGTGGTCTCCAACGTCTGGGACGCGGGCATCTATGCGGGCCAATGCAAGAACGTCGAGATTCGTAACTCCGAGGCGTTTTTCAATACGATCGGCATCGAGACCGAGAACTGCGTCAACGTCGTCGTTCACAACAACACGACGCACGACAACTCGCTCGGCATCCTCTCCGTGCTGCTGCCGGACCTGCCGACCGAAGAATCCGAGAACACGCTGATCGTCAACAACCGCGTCTATAACAACAACTTCCCGAATCTCGCGCCCGAAGGCGAGCTGGTCGCCGGAGTGCAGCCGGGCATGGGCATCGTCATCGATGCGGCGAACACGAACGAAGTCACGCGCAACGTCATCAAGGGACACAACATGTTCGGCACGTCGGTCTACGCGCTGACCGATGTCTATCCGGCGGGCAAGGAATTCAACGTCGAGCCCAATCCGGACAACAACAACATCCACCACAACGTCTATGCCGATAACGGCGCGGGCCCGCTGACCGAACGGATCGCGGCGCTCGGCCTGACGCAGGGCTATGACCTCTTCTGGTCGCTCAAAGGCGAGGGCAATACGTGGGACGAGCCCGGCGCGACGCGCTTCCCGCCGCTCCTGCCCGGCGCACAGGCCGAAACGGATAAACTTACGCAAGCTGAAGATGATGCGGCGGCGGGTGGCG
>JAJFLK010000024.1 GCA_021772735.1 Candidatus Sumerlaeota bacterium
TAAAGTGTGGAACCGGCGCCCCCGCCGGTTGAGAAAAACTCAGAATCACCGCAGAGGCCGACGGTGCCACCGCTCAACAAAACAGAGCGGTCGGACGGCCAGATGTTTCGTCGTTCCAACGCTCCGCCGGATCAATCCTCCAGAATGCCGCTCGGCAGGCCATCGATGCTCTTCTGATTATTTTCGGCCCAGTATTCCTGGATACCCTCGGGCCCTTTGACCTCGCTCCACTTGCGCAGCATCTGGCGCTGGGTCTTGAACTCGAACTCGGGCACGGCGTATCCGCATGAGGTCTGGATCGAATCGATCTTGAGAACGATGATCTGCCGTTCGCCGGGGATCGCGTCGAAATTCGCGTGCAGCTCGGCCCAGCGTGCGTCGCGCGGCCGGACGACCTCTCCGTGGCCGTAAAGCCGAAGGATCATCGGCGCGCCCTCGAAGCTGCACATCATGATCGTCATACGCCCGTTCTGCTTGAGATGAGCCGACGCCTCGTTGCCGCTTCCGGTCACGTCCAGATAGGCGACCGTCGCGGGATCGAGCACCCGGAACGCATCCATGCCCTTGGGAGAGAGGTTAATCCGGCCTTCTGCGGGCGCCGTCGCGGTGAAGAACATTTTCTGCCGGCCGATGAAATCGATCAGCTTATCGTTGAGTCGTGCGATAAATGTCATGGCTGAAATTCCCCTGATTGCCTTGTCCGGCTTGTCGCGTCTCTTGTTTTCGCCCCCACCGAGTATTCTTGCGTCAGCGCGACCCTCTGCTAACTGAGGCGAGGCGCAATATAACTCAACCCTCGTCCCGTTTCTCCCGTCATTTTCATCGCTCGGCGAAAAGCGTTGACTCGACTTGAACGAGCCGGACAATGGGCCGATGATCCCAGCGTGTGTGCATGCGGGTCGAACACCCGCACGGGCGGGCAAGGAGCGAATTTTTATGAGTGCGACCGAAACCTTCGGCCAGAACGCCACGGGCGAGCAGCTCGACGAGTTGTGCGTCAACACCCTGCGCACGCTTGCGATCGACGCGATCCAGAAGGCCAACTGCGGACATCCGGGCCTCCCGATGGGCGCGGCCGATTTCGCATATGTCCTGTGGACTCAGTTTCTGAAGGTCGATCCCGCGACGCCGGATTGGCCCGATCGCGATCGATTCGTCCTTTCGGCCGGTCACGGCTCGATGCTGCTTTATTCGCTGCTGCATCTGGCCGGGTTCGATCTCTCGCTCGATGAGATCAAGAATTTCCGCCAGCTCGGCAGCCGCACGCCGGGCCATCCCGAATTCGGCCTGACGCCGGGCGTCGAATCCACGACCGGCCCGCTGGGCCAGGGTATCGGCAACGCGATCGGCATGGCCATCGCCGAGGCCTGGCTTGCCGCGAATATGAACACTCCGGCCGCCGACATCGTCGATCATCGCACATACGTCTTGTGCGGCGATGGCGACCTGATGGAAGGCGTCGCGGCCGAAGCCGTTTCGCTCGCGGGACATCTGCGGCTCGGTAAGCTCATCATGTTCTACGACGATAATCATATCTCGATCGAAGGCGATACGGACCTCGCATACACCGACGACGCCGAGCAGCGTTTTGCCGGATACAACTGGCACGTCCAGCGAATCGACGGCCACGACCGCGCCGCGATCGCCGAGGCCCTGCGTGCCGCGCAAGACGAATCCGATCGGCCCAGCCTGATTATCGGCCGCACGACAATCGGCTTCGGCAGCCCGAACAAAGCCGGCACGTCCGGAGTTCACGGCAGTCCTCTCGGAGCCGATGAGATTATTCTGACCAAGAAGAACCTGGGCTGGCCAGAGGACGAGCACTTCCTCGTTCCCGACGCCGCACGCGAGCGATTCAGCGCGATCGGCCACCGAGGCGGCGAACTGCAATCGGCATGGACCGAGCGTCTTGCCGCGTGGAAGGCTGCGACTCCCGATAAGGCGGAGCTTTGGGACCGCTGCCATTCGGGCGACGTTCCCGAGGAGCTGATCGCCGAGCTGCCCGTCCACGAAACGGGCGGTTCGATGGCGACGCGCAAGTCCGCCGGCGCTGCGCTCGAAGTCGCCATGCGCCACATGCCGGGCCTCATCGGGGGATCGGCCGATCTGGCGCCCTCGACCAATACTTACGTCAAAGCTTACGGCTCGTTCTCGGCCGAGAGCAGGGGCGCGCGCAATCTTCACTTCGGTATTCGCGAGCACGCGATGGGCGCGGCTCTGAACGGCATGTCGTATCACGGCGGCGTGCGCGGGTTCGGCGCGACGTTCCTGGTATTCAGCGATTACATGCGGCCTTCAATTCGGCTTGCAGCTCTGAGCGGCCTGAATCCCATTTACGTCTTCACACATGATTCGATTTTTCTCGGCGAGGATGGCCCCACCCACCAGAGCGTCGAGCACTTTGCCGCCTTGCGAACGATCCCGAACCTGACCGTCATTCGTCCGGCCGACGCGAACGAAAGCTCATGGGCATGGGCGGCGGCTCTGCGCAATACCAGCGGGCCGACGGCGCTATGCCTGACCCGTCAGGGTCTGCCCGTGCTCGATGGCTCGAAGAGCGAGGGTTTATTGAAGGGCGGATACGTCCTCGCGGGCGAGGGCGATGTGACGCTGATCGCGACGGGCTCCGAAGTTCACGTCGCGCTCGAGGCGCGCGAGCTGCTCGCGGCCAAGGGCGTCGCCGCGCGGGTGGTCAGCATGCCGAGCTGGGAGCTATTCGATCTGCAGGACGAATCATATCGCGCCGAAGCTCTCGGCGAGGGCGGCCGACGGGTCGCGATCGAAGCCGGTGTCCGTCAGGGCTGGGACCGTTACCTGGGCGACGGCGGGCTTTTCATCGGGCTCGATGGATTCGGCGAAAGCGCTCCGGCAGAGGATCTCGCCCGGCACTTCGGCCTGACCGGCGAAGCCGCAGCCGAGCGCATCGCGGACTGGCTGAAATAGAGTTCTGCGCAAGATTTTAATCTCAGTTATTCGGCCGGCGCGGCTTTCCAGATCGGCACCTTGCGTTTCAATTCTTCGATCATGAAGCGGGCCGAATCGAACGTCGCGGCCCGATGGCCGTGCGCCGTGACGATCACGACCGCTTCTTCGCCGACCGGGATCGGGCCCACGCGGTGGACCAAGCGCAAGGCATGCAGTTCGTAACGCCGGCAGGCCTCGACGGCAAGCAAGCGTAGTTCCTTCTCCGCCATGCCGGCGTAGTGTTCGTAATCGAGATGGTCGATGGTTCGGCCGTTCTCATCGGGCCGCACGCATCCGGCGAAGACGCAACGTCCGCCACTATGGGGTGAAGCCGCAGCTGCGTATTCTGCGGCGACGTCGATCGGTTCGATCTGGATGCGGATTTCGATCCGAGGACTGGTTTTGTCGGGCGGCTCGCTCATGACGCCGTTATTGTGTTCGAGCGGCCGGGCGATCCCAAGCAAAATGCGATACGCGGCGCGCCGACCGTTTGGCGTTTCCGATGAAGAATAGAATGAAAAAGAAAGTCACGCGCACGCGCAATTCGACGGCCGATGCGACGGGCGAGGGCGCTCCGGGTAAAGCCGTCCTCACCGGCATGCGGCGTGCCCTGCTCGCGTGGTACGACCGCGAGCGGCGGCGCCTGCCCTGGCGCGAGCAGCCCAGCGCATACCGAACGGTCGTCTCCGAATTCATGCTCCAGCAGACTCAGGTCGCCACTGTGCTTCCATACTTCGAGAAGTTCATGAGCACGTTTCCCGATTTCGCCTCGCTGGCGCGCTCGACCGAGCACGACGTGCTCGCGGCCTGGTCAGGCCTCGGGTATTACCGCCGCGCACGGATGCTCAAGGGCGCGGCCGAAGAAATTGTCCGATCACACGGCGCCGAAGTTCCCACCGACCCGGCGGCATTGCTGCGCCTGCCCGGCTTCGGCGATTACACGACCGCCGCCGTGGGGTCGATCGTCCACGGGCTGGCATTGGCAGCGGTCGATGGCAACGTGCGGCGCGTGATCGCACGCCTGTTCGAGTTCGACGACGGCAAGGGCCGTAACGGCCGCGCTCGGAACACCGACAAATCAACCGCTAGCCACGCCCAGGCCCTGCTGAGCACGCGGCGGAGCGGAGATTGGAACCAGGCGATGATGGAACTCGGGGCGACGGTCTGCACGCCGAAGCGGCCCGCGTGCGGCCGAGGCCCGTTGCGGCGCTGGTGCCGGGCGCCCGCCGCCGGACGCGCGGAGGAACTGCCCCGGCCCCAAAGCGCGCCACGCC
>JAJFLK010000231.1 GCA_021772735.1 Candidatus Sumerlaeota bacterium
GCGTCTTCGGCGTCGCGCTCAGGCGATTGAAGAATGGCCTCCGGGGCATGGCGATCCATTGCAACCTTGCCGACCACGGCCCGGAATCCGCGCAGCTCAAGCTCGGCGAACAGAATCTCGGTCGATGACTTATGGCTCGAAGAGAAAATCATCCCCGTGGTCGTTCCGTTCGCTGCCAGCTCCGTGACCAGGCGCTCGGCCGTATCGCGGGCGATGGCGTCGTCGCTGAACCCGGCCTCGGTCGGGAAGGTATATCGCTCCAGCCATTGGAGAAGTTGCTCACCGTGGCAGCCGATGATATCGAGCTGAGGATAATGCAGATGAATATCGATGAACCCCGGCAGGATCAGGGCATCGCCGAAATCAGTGACCGCGACGCCCGGAAACCGATCCATGACCTCGGCGGCCGGGCCCGTGGCCGCGACGTTGCCGGAGCCATCCACCATCATGGCGCCGCCGGGGATCGTCTCAAGTACGTCGTCGCCCGCATCCGGGCCGAACGCATCTCCGCGCAGATGCCAGATCTCGCCTCTATAGATGTGGGGTTTGTTGGGTTCGGACACGAAATCTCGTAACTTGCCGTCGATAACTGAGGATTCGGGAAAACGCCCTCTACGCGAGGGCCCCTGGGGGGCGTTCGGCGCTCGGGCCCGCAAATGTCGCACATTGAACTGGATAGGGCGAGATATTATTGTTAGGATTGCGTTAATCCTTGCCGGAAATCCAACTGGATTCGGCCGGCCGGGATCCGTGGTCTTATGGACTTATGAGACGCCTGGACGAGACGTAAGCCCGCTGGATTGGCTTGACTTCGGCAAGGCGCGATGGAAGCATCGGAGCGAGAGAGAGCCAGGGCGCTCGCTACAGTTGAGACGAAGATCACCGACCACGCCGATCCGGGAGCTTACGGGCACCTGTGTCGGGCCGCCACGCAGGTGCCGGGTCGCGGCTCTTCTCTATTTCCGCCCCCTGGCGCACCGGCTATGCCTGGCAACAGGTCTGCGGCAGCCGGATTCGCACCGGCATTCCAATTATGAGGTTCAACGTAGTCCAAAGGTAAATTGCGAAACAGGAGCTGATTGAAGATGTCACGTATTGTCAAAGCTGCCTTGATTCAGGCGACCCTGACCGGCGGTAACCCCGAAGAGGTGTCGGTTCACGACATCAAAAAGGCGATGATCGAAAAGCATGTCGGCCTGATCGAGCAGGCTGCGGCCAAAGGCGCGAACGTCGTCTGCCTCCAGGAGCTGTTCTACGGCCCGTATTTCTGCGCCGAGCAGGAAATCAAATGGTACGATATCACCGAGAAGATCCCCGACGGCCCGACGACGAAGCTCATGCAGGAGCTGGCCAAAAAGCACAACATGGTGATCGTCGCCTCGATGTATGAGGAGGAAGGGACCGGCGTCTACTATAATACGGCGGCCGTGATCGACGCGGACGGTACGTTTCTGGGCAAGTTCCGCAAGATTCACATCCCGCACGTGCAGCCCGGTTTCTGGGAAAAATACTACTTCCGTCCGGGCAACATGGGTTACCCGGTCTTCGATACGGCCGTCGGCAAGGTCGGCGTGTATATATGTTACGACCGGCACTTCCCAGAAGGCTGGCGGGCGCTCGGGCTGGCCGGGGCTGAGATCGTCTTTAATCCATCGGCGACAGTCGCCGGACTTTCCGAGTATCTGTGGAAACTTGAGCAGCCCGCGGCCGCCGCGAACAATATGTATTACGTCGGCGCAATCAATCGGCCCGGCACCGAAGCGCCGTGGAATATCGGCGAGTTTTACGGGACGTCATACTTCGCCGATCCGCGCGGGCAGATCATGGTCGAAGGCGCTCGGACCACGGACGACATCGTCATCGCCGATCTGGATCTGGATCAGATCCGCGAGGTCCGCAATACGTGGCAGTTCTACCGCGATCGACGGCCGGATACGTACGATTCGCTCGTTGCGCCGTAACGCAAGGGCGGGCCCTGATTGATCGGGCCCGTGCCGCATGCTTTCCTGCCCAATCCCCGTCGGGGGAGGTGGCCGTCATTTTTCATTCGACGAAGCCGGGAGCCGATCACGCCGCAGCTTCGGCCCGAAATCCCCAATTATGACCGATAACGAACTGACCACATCCCGTCTCTATAATGAAGACCTCGCGCCGGTCCCTGCCGAAAAACGCACCTGGGGCATGTGGAACATCGCGGCCTTGTGGGTCGGCATGGCAGTCTGCATCCCGACGTATATGCTGGCTGCGGGCCTTATCAAACAGGGGATGAACTGGAAGCAGGCGCTTTTCACGGTCTTCGTGGGCAACTGCCTGGTCCTCATCCCCATGATCCTGAACGCGCATGCCGGGACCAAATACGGGATTCCTTTCCCTGTGTTCCTGCGCTCGTCGTTCGGCACGCTCGGGTCGAATGTCGCGGCGCTGATGCGCGGCCTGGTGGCATGCGGCTGGTTCGGCATCCAGACGTGGATCGGCGGCGCGGCGATATACACGTTGCACTCGGCGATCTTCGGTTTCGAACCCGCAACTTCGGTGGACTACCTCCCGATTCTGGGACTCTCGCTGGGCCAACTCGTCTGCTTCCTGCTCTTCTGGGCCATCAACATCGGTGTCATCATCGCCGGAATCAACACGATCAAATGGCTTGAGACGGCCGCCGCACCGTTTCTGCTTCTGATCGGCGCGGGGCTGCTGGCCTGGGGCGTCATCGAGGGTGGCGGTTTTGCGAACATTCTCTCGGACGAGACCGTCGCCAAAGTTCGCGGCGAGGGCGCCGGTGAATTCAACTTCTGGGCGATCTTCGTGCCGAACTTAACGGCGATGGTGGGTTTCTGGGCGACGCTTTCCTTGAATATTCCGGACTTTTCGCGGTATGCCAAAACACAGCGCGATCAAGTCCTTGGCCAGTTGATCGGCCTTCCGGCAACCATGGGCTTTTACTGCTTCATCGGGATCGCGGCCACATGCGCGACGGTTGTCGTCTACGGCGAGGCGATCTGGGACCCGGTCACGCTGCTCGGCAAGTTTGACAGCCCCATCGTCGTTGGATTCGCCCTGTTCTGCCTGACGATCGCGACGCTCTCGACGAACATCGCCGCCAATGTCGTCTCCCCGGCTAACGATTTCTCAAATCTCGCGCCCAAGCTCATCAATTTCCGCACCGGCGGCATCATCACCGGCGTGATCGGAATCGCGATGTTCCCCTGGAAATTGGCGCAAGATCCAAGCGGATACATCTTCACATGGTTGCTCGGATACAGCGCGCTGCTGGGTTCGATCGGCGGCGTCATGCTGATCGATTATTACGTCATCAGGCGGCAGGTCTTGAACGTCGACGACCTCTATCGGACCGACGGCGAATACGCCTACGGCGGGAGCGGTTTCAACTGGCGCGCTCTGCTGGCCGTGGCCATCGGAATCGCGCCCAACGTCCCGGGCTTCCTTGAGCAGATCCTTGATGGATACACGGCTCCGGCCTTTCTCCACACGCTCTACACATATGCGTTCTTCGCGGGGCTGGCCATCGCCGGGGCCGCGCATTTTATTCTGACGAATCTATTTCCTCCCGCCGGGGCTCCGGCGCGGGACGCCCTCGCAAGCCAAGAGGCCACGCCTTAGATCGGGGGTAAATCTCCATGCGCCCCGAATTGGGGGCAGCAAAAGGAACCACACATCATGGCACAAGCAACGACAACCGAGACACTTGCACAAATGCCCGCGTGCGATTACACGCCGCCGGCCTGGGATGGGCCTTCATACGACGACGTGCTCGCCACGCGCAAAGCTGCGGCAAACCCGGGCATTTTTCACTATTACAAAGATCCGCTGATGATCGTCGACGGCCACATGCAATGGCTGTTCGACGAGACCGGCCGTCGATACCTGGACATGATCGCCGGGATCGTGACGGTCTCGGTCGGCCATTGCCACCCCAAGGTCGTCAAGGCGATCCAGGATCAGGTCGCCCGGATCATGCACACGACCACGATTTATCTGCATCCCCACTTCGGCGAGTTCTGCAAACGCCTCACGGCGAAGTTCCCCGCCTCGCTCGATACCGCTTACTTCACGAACAGCGGCTCCGAATCGAATGAGGTCGCGATCCTGATGGCGCGGCTTCACACCGGCAATGAGGACGTCATCTGCCTGCAAAACTGCTATCACGGAGGGACGGCGCTGGCCATGGGTCTGACCTCGCACAACACCTGGAAATTCCCGGTCTCTCAGGGCCACGGCGTTCATCATGCGATGTGCCCGGACCCCTACCGCATCCCCCTGACCGGGACGCCCGAAGAAATCGCCAACAAGGCGGCCGAGGAAGTCTTGAAGGTTATCAAGTATGAGACGTGCGGCAAGATCGCGGCCTTCATCTGCGAGCCGATCCAGGGCGTCGGCGGGACGACAAGCGGCGGACCGGGTTACCTCAAGCGGGTGTATGAGATCGTGCGCGAGCACGGCGGCGTCTGCATCGCGGACGAAGTTCAGACCGGGTTCGGTCGGACGGGCGATCACTTCTGGGGCTTCGAGAATTTCGATGTCGTGCCCGATATGGTCACGATGGCCAAGGGCATCGGGAACGGCGTGCCGCTGGGCGGCGTCGTCGCGCGGCGCGAGATCGCCGAATCGCTCACGCAGAAGATTCACTTCAATACCTTCGGCGGCAACCCGGTCAGCATGGCCGCCGGCCTGGCCACGCTCGAAGTCATCGAAGAAGAGAATATCCAGGCGCATTGCAAAGAGCTGGGCACGCATCTGCTCGCCGAGTTCAATCGGCTCGCATCCAGGCACGACCTGATCGGCGACGTGCGCGGCAAGGGCTTGATGCTCGGCATCGAGCTGGTCAGGGACCGAACGACCAAGGAACCGGCCTCGGCCGAATGCGCGGCGGTGTTCGAGAAACTGCGCGAGCTCGGAGTGCTCGTCGGCAAGGGCGGCCTGGCCGGAAACACGCTTCGGATCAAACCCCCTATGTGCATCACGCGCGAGGATGCGGACTTTTTCGTCGAGGCGCTCGATCAGGCGCTCGCATCCGTTTAACTGGATAAAAGATCAATCAGCTCATAACAAAGACCCATAAGGAGCCAGGCAAATGAAATTCGACAAGGTCATTACCGGAGGAACGGTCGTCACGCCCGGCGGCGCGATCAAGGCCGACGTGGGTATCGTCGGCGAGAAGATCGCGGCGGTCGGCGTGGGTCTGGCCGCTTCATCCAGAAACGCCGAGCGCATCGACGCAAAAGGACATTACGTCATCCCGGGCGTGCTCGATGTCCACGTCCACCTTGAGCTGCCGTTCATGGGCGCGGTCTCGGCCGATGATTACAAGAGCGGCACCCGGGCGGGCGCGCGCGGCGGCGTGACGACGCTCATCGATTTCGCCATTCCTTACGCCAAGAACAACAAGGCCGGGGATTACGAGAGCCTCTCCGAAGCGGCCGACAACTGGCACAAGCGCGCCGAAGGCAAGGCGATGATCGATTACACGTTCCATATCTGCGTGACGAGTTTCGACAATCACAAGGATCAGATCAAAGGCATGGTCGATCGCGGGTTCACGACGTTCAAAGAATTCATGATCTATGAATCCGAGGGCTGGCAATCGGACGACCGCGCCATGTACGGCACGCTCGAAGCCATGCGCGATAACGGCACGATGCTGCTCGTCCATGCCGAGTCTTCGCGCGTTCTGGACGGCCTGATCGAAAAATTTCACACGCGCAAGCTGATGAAAAAATACGGCGCGAAGTTGCACGGCATGACGCGTCCGAATTTCATTGAGGCCGAGGCGATCCAGCGCGCCGTGACGTGGTGCGACGTCACCGACGG
>JAJFLK010000232.1 GCA_021772735.1 Candidatus Sumerlaeota bacterium
CTGGAAGCGCTCGAAAGCATTGGTCGGGTCCTTGATGTATTTCAGCCCGGGGTTCACGCGCATCGGCCAATCGTCGGCCGGATGGGCTTCCTTGATGTAAACGATGAAGAATTGAACGTCGTCTCCGTAATCCGCATACAACTTGTCGAGGGCACCAGCCTGGTGCCGGAAAGGCGGTCAGGTGTATGAACCGAAGATCAGCGCGACCGGTTTCTTATCGCGGAAATCTGAGAGCCGGACGTTCTCGTAGAGCACGTCGGCGTTCTCCAGAGTGATGTCCTGCTCTTCGGTCTTGAAGTCGTAGAATTTTATCGGCGTCAAAGAGAAGTCTGGGGCTTCAGTGCCGGCGGCCGGGCCGTTGTTAGCTTTCCCGTTGATGCTCGTGTAGTCGGGGTTGGTCGTGCGATTAGCGATGGCTTCGCCCATGCCGCCTCCCCCACGGCCTCTTCGTTCTCTGCGGCCCTCGCCGCCTCGCTGGGCAAAAGCCGAGCCCGCCGAACTGCAAATCATCGCCACCGCGATCAACACGGCGAGATTCGTTTTGAAATGCATCGAGAATGTCCTCCCCAAAAGTATCTTGAGACAATGAGCGTCGCGGCAAGTATGGCAGAAACACGATTGTGTGAAAAGGGCGGAGATGGGGGTGGAACAGCGAGAGGTTGAATACTGCCCCCATTGAGGAATTAGCCGGGCTGAGGGTGTAGAATCAGGGCTGACCGAACAAAGCGAGGTCAGCGATGAAGCTAAGAAAATGGGATAGTCGGACCAAGGCGAAGATCGTGGTCGAGGCGCCGATCGCTCTCATGCCCGGGCCAAGTCTCGAACTTGCCGGCTCGGATCGGGCGTGGACAGTGCAATAAACTTCGGCAAGACTGGATCTCTGCGATAAGAAAACTGCGGGAGGGGACGAAATCAGTGGCGAACCGATTGACGAAAGATAGTGAGCGAGTTTTGCAGGCCAAAGCCTGGGTTCTGGAGACCGCGAATCAGACCGACGAGCAGCTTGCCGAAATTCTCAGCGCCGAGCGCGCGGCATGCGAATCCGCCCTCTCCGGGTTGAGCCAGGAACAGGCGGACTTCTCTCCGGGCGAAGGGGAGTGGTGCATTAGTCAGGTCGGCCGCCACATGGCTCATACGCAGCACGCAATCAGTGGGCTGATCCAAATGCTCGCCGGGGGAACGAGCCCCAACGTCGAGGGGACTCCGGGTATCGTTCCCTCTGAACCTTTCGAGATCGAGGCGGTCAAGTCCGGATTGCTCTCGACCTTCGACGTATTGGCGTCGGCCTCGGGTGTTCTGCGGGCCGATCCCGACCTCGATACGACCTTTAAGCACCCTTGGATGGGCGATTTCAACGCGCGGCAATGGTTCGTGTTTTGCTTCGCGCACGACCGAATTCATATCGATCAGATTGAGCGAATCAAAGACTCCGAGGGATATCCGCCAGCGTAGGGTTGCCCACTGCGCGGCCGGCGTGTCTCCATCTGATATTCTCCTCAGACACAAATGAAAAAATTAAGGATGCTTCTGGGGAGGCTGTGGGTCAGAGCGTGGGAGAAAAGAAAATAGGTGACACTCAACCACGTTGATGAAGGAAAGATCAGAAGTGGTCGGGGTGGCCGGACTCGAACCGGCGACCCCCTGCTCCCAAAGCAGGTGCGCTACCAACTGCGCCACACCCCGACATGCCCGGCCCGGGCCAATCCAGGATCAACCCAAGGCCAAGCAGACTTACCCTACATGAACGCGCGCGCGATTCCCAGCCTCGCGACTCCGCCATTGCCCCGAGCACAAATGCGCTCGTGAATCCCCGCGTCGCGTGTTCCCCGCGCACCGACTTTGCCCCTCCAAGGACCCGCCTCCAGCCCCTCCAGGCAGACGCGCGCGGGGACAAACCCGTTGAACTCGCGGGGGGCCGTCCGTATTCTTTGACGGACAGACTGGACCAAACAGAGCGGTCGGCGGCAATCGACGCAAGGCGGCAGGCTTGCCCGCAGATCGGCACCGAACCCAGTCAAGCCGCGAGGAGGGGGAGCCCCGATGGATTTCGAATTCTCAGACAAGGTCAAAGATTACCTCAAGCGCGTCGCCGCGTTTATGGATGAGCACGTCTATACCAACGAGGATATTCTATACACAGAGATCGACAAGGCGGGCACGCCGGAGTTCAACCCGGTTACCGTGCTCGCGCTTCAGGAAAAGGCCCGGGCCGAAGGGTTGTGGAACCTCTTCCTGCCGGACGCTGAGCATGGCGGTGGCATGAACAATCTCGAATACGCCCCGGTCTGCGAGCTCATGGGTCGCAGCCGCGTCGCCTCGCGCGTCTTCAATTGCGCCGCCCCCGATACGGGCAACATGGAAATCCTGGCCGAATTCGGCACGAAGGAGCAAAAAGAACGTTGGCTGACGCCAATGCTGAACGGCGAGATCCGCAGTTGCTTCTCGATGACTGAGCCCGAGGTCGCCGGATCGGACCCGACCCTCTTGCGCACGACCGCCGTCAAAGACGGCGACGAATGGGTCATCAACGGTCACAAGTGGTATACCTCTGCGGCGACTGGTGCGGCCGTCGCGATCGCAATGGTCGTGACGAACCCGACGGGCGATCGGCACATGCGCGCCAGCCAGATTCTTGTCCCGACCGATACGCCGGGTTTCAATCTGATTCGCAACGTGCCTTACATGGGGCACGATACCGGGCCGGGCCATTGCGAAATCGTTTATGACGATTGCCGCGTGCCGCTCAAGAACCTGCTCGGGCCCGAGAACGGCGGCTTCATGATCGCGCAGGCGCGGCTCGGGCCGGGCCGCATCCATCACTGCATGCGATGCATCGGCGCGGCCGAGCGTGCGCTGGAGATGATGTGCCAGTGGGCAAACAACCGCGTCAGCCACGGCGGGTTGCTCGCCGAGAAGGGCGCCGTCCAGGAGTGGGTTGCGAGCTCGCGCATGGAGATCGATCAGGCGCGTCTGATGGTGCTGCACGCGGCGTGGAAGATGGACAAGTATGGCAAGCAGCAGGCTCGTCAGGAAATCTCGATGATCAAGGTCATCGCGGCGAACATGATGATGGACGTTCTGGACCGCGCGATTCAGGTCCATGGGACGCTGGGCGTTTGCGACGATATTCCGCTGGCGATGACCTGGCGCGAGGGCCGATCGATGCGCCTGGCCGACGGACCGGACGAAGTCCACAAGATGGTCATCGCCCGGCGCGAGCTCAAGAAATGGCGCGGCGAATTGAAAGATCCCGCTTACGCGAATATGCCGATGGTTCGAGAGGGCCGCCTGCATCACACGGCGGCGCCGCCGGTCGAGGCCGGTGTCTGAGGTCCGGCGACCGGGAAAATCCAACGAGCGGCGAGTCCGAGCCCCGGCGAATCGGGATTCAGCTACCCGATCGTAATATTGCTTTACTCATGATCCTTTCGCATCGGCGTTGCCGAGAAATCTTGCGTTCGCAGATTGTCGGTTCGGTGGTTGGCGCGCGCAAGTTCGCCGTGATGGCTGTCGTCGCCTTACTGGCATTCGCGGCATCAGGCGCGGCGGCGCAGTACGAGCCGTGGCGAGTGATCGCGCTTGAAGTCTCGCCTGATGGGCGTTGGGCCGCCGTGGCGACGGATCGGCGCGAGCTGCTCGTTGTTGATCTCGTCAATCTTAATTCCATTCGACGCGTCACAGACTACCCGGGCGGTGGGTTCGGCTGGTCGCCCGATTCGCGCTGGCTGGCCTTTTGCGAACGCCTGCCCGGCCGCTCGCCGTCGCTCTGGTTGTTCGAGCCCGGGGCCGTTGGCCCAGCCGGTAAGGGCCGCCAGGGCCGCAGCCCAAAGCCGATCGTTTCGGGCACGGATTGGATCGGGCAGCCGGGCTGGATCGACGACGGCCACATCGCGCTGCTTAGCTCGCGCGGCTCGGATCACGTCAACGTCTGGCTGGCCGACGCCGATAGCGGAGACTCCAAAAAGATCATCGACTGCGGGCGGGACATCACGGGGCTTTGGACTTCGCCTGTCCAGGGCGAGCTGATCTACCGCAGCGCGCAGACCGGCGGGACCGAGCTGTGGTGGCTTTGGGGCGTGGGCGAGGAGCCAGTCCGATTGACCCGCGACAATGCCCGGGGCGGGGCAGGCGCGAATCAGGTATACATCGAATCCATGGTCCGATTTTCGGCCGATGGGCAATACGTCGGGTTTGTCTCTGAGGGCGCGCGCGGCCGGAGCATCATCGCGATGGATCTTGGGCGCGGCCTTCCGGTCGGCGAGCTGGAAGTCGAGCAGCGGCCGCGCTCGCTCGAGCCCACTTCGGGCGGCGAAGTTGTCATCACGCTTGGCGACGAGGTCTACCGATGGATGCCCGGGGCAAAGAGCGCGAAGCGGGCTTTATCCAAGCCAATGCGCTGGAACGATTTGCCCCTCGGGTTCGCGACTGAGGTCGGGCGGGACGGTTGGGTGGCCGTTGCGAACGGAAATCTGATCGTTACAGCCGACAAACTCAAGGGTCTGGATCGCGGCCGCATGCTCGCGCGCAATCCACGCGATCTGATCGCGATGGCCGTCGCCTGGGACAACGCGGACGCGCACCGTCAGGCCGCCGGGTCGCTGAAAAAACTGGCTAAAGGTACGCACGGGCGCACCGGCGCCGTGATCGAATTTGAAGCCCTGCGGACCCGAGCGTGGATCGAGCGGCGCCGGGCCAGGGCCGGACGCGCCGCGCGGCTGCTGCGCGATGCGAGGCTGTTGGGCTCGGGGACTGGCGGCGGTGAGATCGACACCGATGACCTCGAAGCCGTCATCCACGAGCATATGTTCATTCATTTGTTCGAGCGTGGAGATGCACAAGACGCCGGCGATCTGATCGCGGCGTTGCCCGAATCGTACTCGGCGCATCGGCGCGTCGTATGGGCTCGGTCTTTGCTCGCTTCGGAAGACTCAAAGTTACGCAAGCGATGGCGCAAGGCGGGGCTCGCGTTACGGCGCGGCGATTGGGCCCAGAGCGCTTCCGAACTTCGCGACCTTGTCGGCGCGGACCGCACTTCCGAGGTCAATCGATTGGGAATGGCGCTGGTCGTCACCGGCGATTTCGATCCTCTTGCGCCGGCGATTCTTAACCGGGATGCCGACGTCTCCGGCCTCATCGACGATTACCGATTCCAGGAAGCGATCATCGAGATTTCCCGTTCCGGAGACCTTACCGAAGAGGTCACGGCGGGCGCGCTCCGGGCCCTGCTGCTCGGCCAGTGGGCACGCTCCGGGCAATTTGATGTGGCGCAGAGGCTGCTCGGGGCCGACCTGCGCGATCCGAACGGACCGTTCCTCGAATACGCAGACATGCTGGAGCGATACCTACTTTCTGAAGAGCAGGATCTCTGGCTGGAGACAGCAGTCGTGCGAGTGTTCTTTGCCAAAGACGTGATCCGCCTTCTTGAGCGGCACATGAGCGAGACGCGGCCGCGTATGGTGCTGCTTCTGGCGCGTGCCAAGGCTGCTTTGATCGCCGGAGAGATGGAGAAGCTCGACGCCCTCTTGACCGAAGCCGAGCGCAATCTGAACCTGATCCCTTCGAGCTTCTGGACTGCCGATACGGCCGAGCTGCTGCTGCTTGTTCATCTTTACCGCGCGAAGCACCACGAACGCCAGCGCCGCTGGAGGGCGGCGCTCGACAGCTACGCACTTTGCCAGTCCGTGCTTGGGCGATTCGCGCGCGATTGGGATGTGACGGCGTTCGACGTTGCGTTGTTCAGATCGGCGGTCGAGGCGGCCCGGGGCGAGGATTCGGATCGGGTGCAATCATGGCTGGGGCTCCAGCGCGGCCTGGGCGACCCGCTGGTCAACCCGGCAAATGACAGAGCCACACTCATGAGCGCGATGACGAACATCGATACGTTGCGCCGATTCGACGATCTCGGCGCGATGAAGCCTTACCTGGCTTACACCCAGGGCGTCGTTCTCGCCGGGCTGGGACGCGTTTTTCTTGCCATCGATGCGCTCCAGGCGGCTCGCGCGCCGGGCGCTCCGCCCGCGTTGCGCTCTCGTGCGTTGCTCGAAGAAGCCGCGCTGCGATTCGGGCTGGGCCAATCTGATCTCGCTGTGCGATTACTCGATAAGATCGACGCCGCGCAACTTGACGCGCCACGGCTGGCGACTCTGATCCGCACGCGGGCCCAGGCCGAGCGCGCCTGCGGTCTGATCGATTCGGAAATTGAACGCATGGGGCAACTTGCAGCAAGCTATGACCTGGGACGAGGCTGGCTGCCGATTCCGACATCGGGGCCGGATAACTTTGCCGAGGAGAAACCATGAGCACGCTGCTGGTCGCCCTGCTATCGGGCGTGGGCTTTGTCGTCGCATACCACACCTACGGCCGGTATCTGGCGCGCAAGATATTCGACATCAATCCAGACGCGGTCACTCCGGCGCACCAGCTCGAAGACGGCGTGGATTTTGTGCCGACCAAGCGGTCGATCGTCTTTGGTCATCATTTCACGTCCATCGCCGGAACCGGGCCGATCGTCGGGCCCGCCATTGCGGTCTTCTGGGGCTGGCTCCCCGCACTGCTTTGGGTTGTGCTGGGTTCGATCTTCATCGGCGCGGTTCATGATTTCGGCGCGCTGGTGATCTCACTGCGCTCTCGCGGACAGACCATCGGCGACGTCGCCGGGCGGATGATTTCTTCGCGCGCTCGCGTCCTGTTCCTTCTTATTTTGTTTCTCGCGTTGACCGTCGTGATCGGCGTTTTCGGTCTGGTGATCGCCGTCATCTTTTCGGTCTATCCGCAGACGGTTCTCTCGGTCTGGATCGAACTGCCGATCGCCATTGCCATCGGTTTCATGTTTTTGCGCGGAGGCTCGGGGCGTTCGCTGGTCGCCCCATCTCTGGTCGCGCTGGCGATCCTTTACGCGATGATCTATGTCGGCGCGTATCACCTGCCCATCTCATTCGAGAGCCTGGACATACCGCTTTTCGGCGGCGCGGAAGTTGGATTCTTCGCGGGGCTACGGTCTTCGGTCGTGATCTGGACGGTCATTCTGCTGGTCTATTGTTTCGTCGCCAGCATCCTGCCTGTCTGGACGCTCTTGCAGCCGCGCGATTACATCAATAGTCATCAGTTGATCGTCGCCCTCGCGCTGCTTGTGCTCGGCCTTTTTGTGGCGCGTCCCGAGTTCGTCGCTCCGGCGATCAACCCGGGCGTCGAGGGCGCGCCGCCGATCTTTCCATTTCTGTTCATCACCATCGCCTGCGGTGCGGTCTCCGGGTTTCACTGCCTGGTCAGTTCGGGGACGACCTCCAAGCAGTTGATGACCGAGCGCGACGCGCAGGCCGTCGGATATGGGGCGATGCTTTTGGAGGGTGCGCTGGCTGTGCTGGTCATCATCGCGTGCTGCGCGGGCCTGGGCCTGGGAGTTTGGACCGGCGATGGCGCGGGCGGGTTCACCAGGATCACGGACGAGGCCGGAGTCGCGCTGGCGGGTGGCG
>JAJFLK010000233.1 GCA_021772735.1 Candidatus Sumerlaeota bacterium
GAGAAACCAATGAGCCAAACGACCGCCGAAGAAACGTATCAGGGCGAAGACCTGCCCTTTGACGCACTGTTCATGGATTTCTTTTATCTCCTGCGCGATTACGACGTGCCGGTCTCCCCGCGCGATGTCCTCGATCTCTACCGAGGGCTGCGCAAGGGCATCGTCACCGATCTGGATAGCTTCTTCGTCTTCGCGCGTCTGACGTTCGTGCGCAAAGTGGAGCAGATGGACGCGTTCGAGCGGGCGTTTGCTCTGTATTTCTATGGCGTGGATATCCCGCGCGTCGGCGAGCACGATCTGGAGCTTCTGCGCACCAAGCCGTTTCAGAAATGGCTCTCCGAAGCGATCCGCAAGGGCCAGCTGCCCAAGACGGCTCTGTGGACGATGAACCCCGAAGAGCTGATGAAGAAATTCTGGGAGACCGTCCGCGAGCAAATGGAAGCCCACCACGGCGGTTCGAAATGGGTCGGGACCGGCGGCAATTCTCCGTTCGGGCACTCCGGCAACGCCAAGCGCGGCGTGCGCGTCGAAGGCGATGGCGGCGGGCGCAGCGCGATCAAGGTCATCGGAGACCGGCGATACATCACCTATTCGGATTCGAACACGCTGCGGGCCGCGAACCTGCACCAGGCGCTTGAGCAGCTCAAGCATATGAAGAAACGCGGCGCGCCGGACGTGCTGAATCTGGACGAAACGATCCGGAAGACGTCGCAAAACGGCGGGGAGATCGACCTGATTTTCGAGCGCGAGATGCGAGACAAAATCAGCCTGCTCGTCTTCATCGATAACGGCGGATACTCGATGTATCCCTACATCGATCTCACGCGTCTGCTGTTCAGCCGGCTCAAGAACCGATTCAAAGAGATCAAGTTCCATTACTTTCACAACACGATCTATGGTGGCGTGTGGAAAGATCAGCAACGGACGATCGAGGTCTCACTGGAGAAGATCTTCGAGAAGCCTGCGGACACGCGAATCATCATCATCGGCGACGCCTCGATGGCGCCCGAGGAGCTCGAATCCCCGGGCGGGGCGATCAACTTCGGCGTGGACGATCAGGTGCCCAGCATTTACTGGCTCAAGCGGATCGCGGCCAAGTTCAAATACAGCGTCTGGCTGAACCCGATTTCGCGCGAGGAATGGGTCGATTCATACGGCACTTGGACGCTGACGACGATTCGAGAAATTTTTCACATGGAAGACATGACGCTGCGCGGAATCAAAGGCCTGGTGCGCAAGCTGAGCGAGAAGTAGCTCGCCTCGGCGTTCGTCAGCTCGCTTCGGCCTGGTCTGCGGGATCCGAATCCGGCCGAAGAATCTCGATGTGCCCGTCCGGGCCGTCATTGGCTTGCTGAAGCGTCTGGCGGGCGGTGCTCAGAAACTCTTCAAAAGAGCTGTGGGCGGGATCGCCCTGAATAATCGCGAACCGAGCTTGCAGCGTAAAATTCTCGCTCGCCTTGCCGGTGAAAAGTTCGTGGCTGATTTTGTCTCTTAGGCGCTCGACGGGAACAAGGGCGCCTTCGATGGGCGTTTTCGGAAAGGCGACGCAGAAGACATCGCTGTCAATCCGCCCGGCGAAGTCCGTTTGCCGCTTGGCCTCGATGACCATCCGGCCAATGCCACGCATGACGTCCTCGCCGACGAGGTAGCCGTAGGTATCGATGATATAATCCCACCGCGCGATGCTGAACAGGCAGAGCGTCAAAGGCGTGTGGTAACGCAGGAAGAAATTGAATTCCTCGCTCATTCGCTCGACCAGGTAGCTCTGATTCCACAGGCCCGTGATGGCATCGCCGCGTGAGGCTGTGGCGAGCTGCTCGCGCATGCTCTCGACCTGATCTTCGAGCCGACGGCGTTCCAGCAGATGGCTCACGCTGCGCAGCATGGACGGCGTGCTGACCGATACTTTCTTGATGTATTCGTCCAGGGCGGTCTCCGCGCCTGAAGTGATCATGTTGTCCGAGTGCCGGCCCAGCCGAATCGTCGGCAGGTTCGCCATTAGGGCGCGGGTGGCGTCGATCAATTCGAGCTGCTCGGGCGCCTGATTATCGTAGTCGATCAAGATAACGTCCCAGGTCTGACGCGAGGCGCCGTAGACCTCGTCAAGGCGCGAGAGCGTGCTCAACTGGAGGCCTTTGCGCGAGAAGCCGCGCAGATAGAACTCGATGGCGCGAGCGTTAGACGGATCGGATTCGACGATGAGCACGTGAATGGATTCGGATTTCATGGAGTTGATCAACCTTATGACGTTCTCGTCCGAGAGAGGCTCCATCCGCGGCGCCCTCGGATCGGGATCGAATCCCAGCGGGCGGGCGAGTTCGGGCGCGGACGGGCATTTGGGGTGGCAGGACAGCCTCTGCAGACCGCTCGCCTCCCAATTAGGTCTAACGGCCTTCGAGAGCCTCGACTTGAGCGGTTCGACACGGAGAGCGAATCGGGCGAAAGGCGACAGGATCGCAGCTCCCGAAGTCTTTAAATTTCAACCATCTGGAAGGCTCCGCGATGAAACAAAGGCATCCTCGGGACGCTGCGGGGAACCGAGTGCGACGGATGACCGAGCAAGGCAGATTATTTCGCTTGCGAGTCCGGGTGCGGCTCAGTGTAGAGTGATGCCTTCGGGCGTTGCTCCGCGAGCGCGGGGAGGGGGATTCGAGGCCGAATGGCCCGGAAATTCCCTGCGCGGCGAGCAGCCCCGCCCTACCCGGGCCGCCGATGGGCGTCCGTTTTGAACCGAACAAACCGAAGGAGAGTGAGAGGCATGGCGTCGATCAACGAAAGAGTGAAGTCGATTATTGCAGAACAGCTGGGAGTTGAGGAAGAGAAGGTGACCGAGGACGCCTCTTTTACCGAGGATCTTGGAGCGGATTCGCTCGATCAGGTTGAACTGATTCTGGCGCTCGAAGAAGAGTTCAGCGTGGAGATTCCGGATGAAGACGCTGAGAAAATCGGCACGGTCTCCGATGCCATCAAATACGTCGAGAGCAAGGCCGGAGCCTGAGCCGGAGTGAGCGTCCGCATGAGCTCTCGTCGAAGAGTGGCCGTCACCGGCCTGGGTGCAATCACCCCTATCGGAAATACCGTTGCCGAATTCTGGCCCAACCTCCTGGCGGGCAAGAGCGGCGTCGGTCCCATCACACAATTTGAGGCTAGTAATCTTAAATGCCGAATCGCAGCCGAAATCAAAGGCTACGATGAGTCCGATCATTTCGACGCCAAGGAAGCGCGCCGGATCGAGCGCTTTGCTCAGCTTGCGGTCGTCGCGGCGCGCGAGGCCCACGCCGAGAGCGGCATCGCAGATTCCGGGATCGCGCCCGAAGACTTCGGCTGCATCATGGGCGCCGGCATCGGCGGGATCGCGTTCACCGAGAAATCGGTCCGCCTGCTTGAGAATCGGGGCCCGCGCAAGATCAGCCCGTTCCTGATCACCAATATCATCCCCAATATCGCCCCCGGGCACGTCGCCATCGACATGAACCTGAAGGGGCCGAATATGTCGATCGTGACGGCATGCGCCGCAGGCACACACGCCATCGGCGAAGCTGCCGAGATGATCCGCCGGGGCTGGGCCAAAGCGATGATCGCCGGAGGATCGGAGAGCTCGCTGTGCGAGATCGCGCTGGCGGGCTTCGACAAGATGCGAGCCGTATGCCAGGATTCGAACGACAATCCGCAGGGCGCGAGCCGGCCCTTCGACGCAACCCGATCCGGCTTCGTGATGGCCGAAGGCGCGGGCGCCGTCGTGCTTGAGGACTACGAATTCGCCAAAGCCCGGGGCGCGAACATCCTGGCAGAGATCGACGGGTTCGGCCTGACCTCAGACGCCTTCCACGTCACCGCGCCGGCCGAAGGCGGCGAGGGCTCGGCGCGTGCCATGAAGATGGCGCTCAAAGATGCGGGGCTCAAACCCGAGGAAATCGGATATATCAACGCGCACGGCACATCGACGCCGATGAACGATAAAATGGAAACGATCGCGATAAAGACCGTCTTCGGAGACTATGCCGCCGACCTGCCGATCAGCTCTAACAAATCGATGACGGGACATCTGCTTGGCGCGGCCGGCGCGGTC
>JAJFLK010000234.1 GCA_021772735.1 Candidatus Sumerlaeota bacterium
GTTCGGTTTACCCCTTGGTTTACGAGCAGGGCGGCAAGGAGTATTTGATCGATCTTCGGCACCAGAATTGGGAAGTCCCATACTCGATCACGCTCACAAAGTTTATCCACGAGAAGCATCCGGGGATGGGCATGGCCAGCAACTTTGAGAGCCGTGTCATCAAGACCGAGGACGGCGTCGAGCAGGATATCGCCATCAGGATGAACGAGCCGATGCGCCATCTCGGGTATACGTTTTTTCAGTCCTCGTTCTCCGAAGATCCGCGCACGGGGATCACTTCCTCGACGTTTGCCGTCGTCAAGAACCCGGCCGATGAGTTTCCCCTTTACGCCATGATCGTCGTTACGTTCGGAATGGCGCTCCATTTCTGCCTAATGCTTTCACGCCATCTTACGACTCAGCGAGGACAGCGAGCATCATGAGGCGACTGATAAAATATCGAATCGGGCCGATGGTGGGCATCGTGTGCGTGGCGGCGTTCATGATCGCGTCCGCAGGTTCGGCCCTCGCGCAGACGCATAATCACCCCGTAGTTCCTCCGGAGCGATTCTGGAACGAACAGAGCGAGGAGCTTTTCGCGCGACTGCCCATCCAGGATCAGGGCCGAGTCAAGCCCCTTTCGACCTATGCTCTGTTCAAGCTCGTGAGCTTGAGCGGGCGCTCGACGCTGAGGCTTGAAGATGGCGGCCGCCTTTCGCCGACCCGATGGTTGATGGACACGCTTTTCTTCCCTGACGTGGCTTCGGAATACAAAGTCATCCGGGTCGAAAATCCGGCGGTTATGCAGGCCGTCGGCCTGCCCGATGCGCGCGAGCGTACGTATTTCAACCTGCACGATATGCACAAAGTGCAGGCCCGCCTGTATGAACTGGCGCGCAGCTACAGCGAGATTGATGAGAAGCAAAGAACTCTACAGCAGCAGCAGGTTCTGAATCTTTACGGCAAATTCGCCGAGCTGGACCGGCTGATTCACACGATGCAATTCTCGATCGCTTCGCTTGAGATTAATCCCGACGGCGCGCTTGCCGAGCAATTCAAGAAGACTTATCCCGAAGTGCCTATGCCGGCGACGTTCAGCGAGTGGACGGCCTTGCTCCCTCAAATGTTCGTGCTCGAACGCAGGCAATCCGCAGAGGGAGATCAGGCCGCAGCTCAGGAGCTTAACGCTCTGCTCGGGACATATGAATCCGTTGCGAACATGGCGACTTCCCTGGCGATCTTCGCGCCCCAGACGAGCGCCGAGGCAGATCCCTGGCGCTCGATCCGCGATCTGGCCACCGATTCTGTCGGCGGCGAAGGACTCACGCATACGGACTTCATCGCATTGTCTCGCTTGGAGAGTCTGCCCGGCTATCTGGGGAGCCCGGGGCAGTTCACGACAGTGCTTGAAGGGTTGGTCGATGGAGTGACCGAAGCGGCGCTGGTGCGCGATGAAGCGAGTCGCTTTGGCCTGGAACTGTTCTTCTACAAGCTGAAGCCGTTCCGTTGGAGCCTCGCGCTTTACCTGGTGAGCTTCCTCGTCGTGGCCGCCGGGTGGCTTATGCCCGGCAGCGAGCGGCTCAATCGTGCAGCTATTTTCTCGATGATCCCGCCGACGCTCCTGCTGATCCTCGGGATTACCATTCGAAGTATCCTGCGCGGCCGGCCTCCGGTGACGACGCTATACGAGACAACGCTTTTCATACCCGCGATTGCGATCGTCGTCGCCCTGATCGTGGAATGGGTTACGCGCAAGCGAATTGCGATCGCCATGGCCTCGATGCTTGGCGTTGCCGGGCTGTTCCTGGCCAATATCTATGAGCTCAAAGACGGTCAGGATACGATGGGTCGGATGGTGGCCGTGCTGAACTCGAACTTCTGGCTATCGACGCATGTGACCATCGTCACGATCGGATATTCGGCCGGCCTGCTTGCCGCGGCTCTGGCGCATATCTACATCTTCGCGCGTCTATTCAAACTCTCCGGCGATAAAATGTTTTTTCGCTCGATCGCACGAATGGTCTATGGCGTCGTCTGCTTTGCGATGATCACATCGTTTCTCGGCACGGTGCTCGGCGGCATCTGGGCCAATTATAGCTGGGGGCGATTTTGGGGCTGGGACCCGAAGGAGAACGGCGCGCTGCTGATCGTCCTGTGGAATCTCATCATCCTGCACGCGCGCAAGGGTGGATACCTCCGAGACCTCGGCGTGTGCGTCGCGGCGGTCTTCGGCGGGATGGTCGTGACCTTCTCGTGGTGGGGCGTCAACCTGCTTGGCGTTGGCCTGCACAGTTACGGGTTCATCTCCGGAATTGCCAACACGCTGATGATCGTCTATTCGATCGAAACGGTCGTTATGGGGATTGGCCTCATGGCCGCGCGGGTCGAGATCGGCGAGGTTGTTCGAGCCAGGACCGGCGCGAAGTCCGGCAAGCGGCGCAGCCGATCCCAGGCGTAGTCGATGTGCGGGAAAACGGTTCTTAGCTTCGCAGTAGTTCTTGTCTCAGCTTCGTCTTTTCTCGGCTGGTGAGTTCATACGCCATTTCACGGCATACGGGTCATGCGTGAGAAATGCCGCTCATGCCTCGGTCTTGACCGGCCCTTCCTCCCCCTGGTCGCTCAGCGCCGCGCGCAGGGCATGCCAGGCGAGGGTCGCGCATTTGACGCGCATCGGAAATCGACGGACGCCAGCGAAAACTTCAAGCTCCCCGAGCTCCTCATCGTCCTCTTGGGCCTCACCTGCGTCGCCTTCGGTGAGCAGATCATGAAATCGCGCGAACATCGATTCGGCCTCGTCGATCGTTGCTCCGGTTAGTTTTTGAGTCATCATGGAAGCCGACGCGGTCGAGATCGCGCATCCCGAGCCCTGAAATCCAACAGCCGTGATTCGATCTCCATCGACCTGGAGTTGAACCTCAACTTTATCGCCGCAAAGAGGGTTATAACCACGCGCGGAGCGGTTTGCCTGCGCGAGCGGGCCGAAGTTCCGAGGGTTTCGATTGTGATCCAGGATGATGTCCTGATACAGATCTTCGATCATACTGAGCAGCCTTGCTTCAAAATCCCCATGTCAGCCGCCTTTGCCGAAAATGGATCGGACCTTGTCCAGCGCGTTAAGGAGCGCGTCCACATCGTCGCGTCCGTTGTAAATGCCGAACGATGCGCGAGCCGTCGCCGTCACGCCCAAGCGATCCATCAAGGGTTGAGTGCAGTGGTGCCCGGTCCGGATAGCGACTCCCTCCAGATCGACGATCGAGCCGATGTCGTGGGGGTGAATGCCTTCCATATTGAAGGAGATGACGCCGCAGCGCCTCGCGGGCCGACCGATCAGGTGAACCCCTTCTGTTTGTTCGAGCCTGAGCAGGGTGTCGTCGATTAGTTCGGCCTCGTGCGCTCGAACCGATTCGATATTCAATTCGTCGATGTAATCCAGGGCTGCCGAGAGGCCCACGGCTCCGGAGATATTTGGCGTCCCTGCCTCGAAGCGGAAGGGCGGTTCCCGATAAG
The DNA here is from genome assembly GCA_021772735.1 of Candidatus Sumerlaeota bacterium. Classification (GTDB taxonomy): domain Bacteria; phylum Sumerlaeota; class Sumerlaeia; order MVZB01; family JAJFLK01; genus JAJFLK01. The sequence goes on from JAJFLK010000234.1 coordinate 3,487, forward strand.
TGGTCTTCTCGAATGACACCGATTCGATCATGTCCCCGCCGCCTTGCCAGGGTGGCATCTGTTCGAGCAATTCGTGACGACCCCAGAGCACGCCGATCCCAGTCGGGCCGTAAACCTTGTGCCCGGAGAAGGCATAGAAATCGCACCCGAGGCTCTGAACATCGATGGGCAGGTGGGGTGCCGCCTGAGCGCCGTCGACCAAGACCGGCACGCCGCGTGAGTGGGCCCTTCTCGCGATCTCCGCGATCGGGTTGACCGTGCCGAGCGAATTGGAGACGTGGACGACCGAGACAAGGCGGGTTTTGTCGCCGATCATCGATTCGAGCCGGTCGATTTCAAGGTCGCCATCGTCCGAGATGGGCGCGACCCGAAGGCGCGCTCCGGCGGCCTCGCAGGCCAGTTGCCATGGAACGATATTCGAGTGGTGCTCCATGGTCGTGATCAGTATTTCATCATCGGGCCCCAGGTGCGGGGCGGCGAATGATCGCGCGACCAGGTTGATGGCCTCAGTCGCTCCTCGGGTGAAAACGATCTCCTCGGCGCGCTCGGCGTTCACAAACCGTCCGACGCGTGCGCGTGCGTTCTCAAACGCCTCGGTCGCACGCTGGCTCAGGTAATGAACGCCGCGATGAACGTTCGAGTATTCGGAGAAATAGAAATTTTCAAGGGCTTCGACAACGGCCCTGGGCTTCTGTGTCGACGCGGCATTGTCCAAATACGCTAGCCGGCGGCCGTGGACCTCGCGGCTGAGGATCGGGAAATCACCCCTTATCCGATCGAGGTCGAAGCGGAGGGGCGTCGTCTTGCGGTCTGTCGTCTTTGGATTCATCGCCTGTAAACGAATTCCGAGGGCCCGTCGCGTTCGTGGCGTCAGCCATCTGGCTGCGCGCCCTCAAGGCCACAATACGGGCCCAGGGCGGCCTGTTCCACCGCTAGTTCGGTGTTTTTGTGCGGCGAGCCCGGGCTCTCGGTCTCTGCGATTAGGGATAAGGGCGTCGGCCCATCCGGCCGATAAAGGGAGACGCGGTAGACATCTGTCTACCCGAGGGAAGCTGTGAGTCTAAGTTCTGAAAGTACTATTGCCAGGCCTATACCGGATCCTGAGGCGATCAGCGATCACCTGAAGGACCTTATCGCGAAGCCCGTATCGGCCTTCGATACGACGGCCCCGGATGGGGGCTCGTTTCGCCTGTCAACGTACGGTCTTTTCGAGAATGATGAAGGTCAGGTCCAGGCGATCGTCGTCGGTGAGATCGGATTCGTGTGTTCGGTCGGCGCCGCCTTCATCATGCTCTCGCCGAACCTCGTTGAGGAACTGGTCGCGTCACAGAGCGTTAATGAGGATATCGCCGATTCCTACAATGAAATTCTGTACGTTTTCGCCTCGCTCCTGAATGATGCGGGCGGCGATCAACTGAAATTTTCAGGCCTTTTTACGCCCGGTCAGGATAGACCAAAAACCGTCGACGCCTTCGTGAGGGCGAGCGATGCTTCCCGAACGTATCAGGTCAAGGTTGGCGGGTACGACGAAGGCAAACTTTCGATCTTTGTCGGGACGCCCCCGGCCGCAGACCAGGAATTCGAATCACTCGACGTTCCCGTGGCGTCTGCACTTGAGGCTGGCGGCTCCGGAGACTCTTCGGGCGAGTGCGATGAAGATATTGTGGCGGTCGTGGAGCCGCCCGCCAGCTCTGAGCAGGCCGTCGCGGAGGCTAACTATGACGATATCCTGGCTTACACGGCGCTCGTAGGTGAAGACGCAGAGGCATTCTATGAGCTGGCTTACCTTGGCGAAGCGTCTGGCGTCCAAGTCCAGAATTACGAGGTCCATGCCATCGATGCCGGGTCCGCCGCAAGCAAGG
>JAJFLK010000235.1 GCA_021772735.1 Candidatus Sumerlaeota bacterium
CCCTTGCTCAACCGATGCCACCTCCGCCGGTTGCGCTTCCTGCTGTCGGCGCCTCGCCTTGGTCGCCCTTTGAGTGACGCGCGAGCAATTTCACAGCCTCCACACTCGGCTGCAAAATCCCACGATCGGTAATGCCCTGCCGCAGATAGGCGTCGAACGCCGGCTTCATCGCGATCGCCATATCGACTGTCGGGTTCGAGCCCCGGGCGTATGCTCCGATGTTGATCAGAGTTTCGGCCTTCCTGTATGAAGCCAGAAGTTCAATCACGCGGCTGGCCGAATCGAGATGGTCATCCGAACAAATCTCGGTCATCAGCCGGCTCTTGCTTTGCAGAACGTCGATCGCCGGGTAATGGCCCTGATCGGCGAGGTCTCGGGTCAGAACGATATGCCCATCCAGGATCGAGCGCACGGCGTCGGCAATCGGCTCGTTCATATCGTCGCCCTCAACCAGGACGGAGTAGAGCGCGGTGATGCTGCCGCCGCCTTCGACGCCCATACCCGCGCGTTCGAGAAGCTTGGGAAGCATGGCGAAAACCGAAGGCGTATAGCCTTTCGTCGTCGGCGGCTCGCCGACGCTCAGGCCGACCTCACGCTGTGCCATGGCGAATCGCGTCACCGAATCCATCATCATAACGACGTTCTTGCCCTGATCGCGGAAATACTCGGCGACGGCCGTGGCGATAAACGCCGCCCGAACTCGAATGAGCGGCGAGCTGTCTGACGTTGCGGCGACGACCACGGATCGCGCCAGACCTTCGGGTCCCAGATCGCGTTCGATAAATTCTTTAAGCTCGCGGCCTCGCTCGCCGACCAGCGCGATCACGTTCACATCGGCCTGCGAATTGCGCGCAATCATCCCCAACAGAACGCTCTTGCCGACGCCCGAGCCGGCCATGATCCCGACGCGCTGGCCGACCCCGCATGTGAGAAGCCCGTTGATGGCGCGCACACCAAGATCAAGCGGTTCAGTAATGCGCGATTTTTCGATCGGATTGACAGGTGTATTGTAGATCGGATATTCGGTCTCGTAGCTCAGCGGCCCGAGGCCATCCATCGATTCGCCCATTCCGTTGAGCACGCGCCCGAGCAAAGCCGGGCCCACCGGCACCGTCGGGCTCGATTTGAGCGAAACGATCCGGCATCCGGGTTTTAGGCCGAGCATCTCGCCCAGTGGCATGATAAGCGCCCTGTCGCGATGGAACCCGACGATCTCGGCCAGGACCGGATGTCCACCGCCTGGGTCGATTTCGCAAAGCTGCCCGATCGAACAATCCGGCATTTCGCCCTCGATGATCGTCCCGACGACCTGGATTACACGGCCGACCACTTTGATGGGCTCGGCATCCTCGATCAGATTCAGATAGTGCGACGCGTCGAACATCACTCGTTCCAGAGAATTGATTTAAGAAGATGGATCTGCGATTCGATGGTCGCGTCGATCTCGCCCGAGTCGGTCAGCACGCGACATCCGCCGCGCGTGATATTGAAATCGGATTCGACTTCAAGGTTCGAGGGTAGCCACTCGCCGTCAACGTCGCCGTCGGCCACATGCTGCTGGAGAATCTCCAGGTCGAACGGCGAGACCAGAATTTTCACCTTGTTCGCTTTGACAACCTTGGTCAGGGCCGCGGCGGCGATACCGACAACAACGTCCTGGCTCATTTCGATTTCGCGATGGATCAAGCGCAACGCGATCGAGAAGGCCAGCTTTATAAGATCGGATTCGTATTGCTCGATGACTCTCTTGTGCTCTTTAGACAACGATTCATGAAGCGTATTCAAGGCTCGCAGAACAGGTTCGATTTTCTGCATTGCGAGCTTGCGGCCCGCAGCCTCGCCCTGAGCGAAGCCTTCATGGTATGCCCGCTGCTGAATCTTCTCGGCTTCCGCCCTGGCATTGGCAACGAGTCGGTCGGTCTCTTGCCGATACTGCTCGTACTGGCTGACGTGCCGGCCCGAAGCCTGCTGGGCTCCATCGATCCAATGAATTCCACCCTTGGGCCGATCCGGATCAATAGCAGGCGTCGTCCGCTCATCGAGCTGGATATCCCGCACGGACGGATTCACGTTGTCTTCGGAGCGTATGATGCTAGACAAGAGCCTCGCTGCCTCCGCCACCCAGAACGATCTTTCCTTCTTCTTCGAGACGCCGCGCGATGCCGACGATTTCCTGCTGCGCGGCTTCAACATCCGCCAACTTGACCGGCCCCATCACTTCGAGCTCTTCCTCGATAAGCTCCGCGGCTCGCGAGGAGATGTTCTTGAAGATCTTGGACTTCATATCTTCTGAAGCGGTCTTGAGCGCCAGTGTGATCGTCTCGTTCGTCACTTCCTTGATGATTGACTGCAACGAGCGGTCGTCCAGATCTGTCAGATCCGAGAAGACGAACATGAGCTGGCGAATTTCCTCGCACAACGAGGGGTTGGATTCCTCAAGCCCGGAGAAGATGGATTGCACCGCCTGGCTGTCGAGCTGGTTCATCAATTCGGCGACCGACTGGAAACCCCCAACTTGCCGGCTCTTGCTTGCTCCCGAAGCGATAATCTCATTTACGAATACTTCCTGAATGTCGCGGACCATATGGGGCGAGATTCGGTCGAGATCCGAAATCCGCATCACGACCTCGCTCTGAAGTTCCGGCGACAGCAGGGAAAGAATCTTGGCTGACTTATCTACTGGGAGATGCGCGAGAATCAGAGCGATTGTCTGGGGATGCTCGCCTTTGATAAACGCGGTCAGGGTTTCGGCATCGACGTATTGAATCGGTTGGAATCCCTCACTCAGATCCACGCCCGAAGCCAGCTGCTCCATGTATTCTTCGATCTGCTCACGCGGCAGAAACTTGGACAGAATGTTCCGAATCCTGTCGCGCGATTGGCGACCCGAGATCTGCTCCCCGCCGACAAGGCTAAGCATGAAATTTTCCAGGACCTTCGAAGAGGCGTCATCTTTAAGCGTAGGCAGGCGCGCCGCGCAACCAGTCAGTTGCTGGATGTCCGAAGCATCGAGCTTGCTCATGACCTCGGCGGCCACTTCTTCGCGTAGCGAGAGGAGAAGCAAGGTCGCTCGTTCCAGGCCGGTCAGGCCGGCTATACCCGCCGCGCCGGCCGTGCCTGGCGTGCCGACCATGTCTTCGGCGTCTGTCGTGATATCAGCCATTTGTCTTCTCCCCGGGCTTTCTATTCATCAATCCAGGACCGGATGATGCCGGCCGCTTTGCCGCTCGATTCGATCGCGGCATTGTTAACTTCTTCTCGCAGCGCCTGGTACTGCTTCATATTCGCCTTCGCTTGCGATCGGGCGTGCTTCATCAGCGTCCCCATCTCCGGATCTTCGAACTCCTCAAGCCCATCGTTGCCCGAACCCGGCGCGCTTGCGAGCAGCGGATTTCCCGGCCCCGCAAGGAGCCCCGCGTCCGCGCCTGTCCCCCCGCCGATAGCAGCAGCGGCCCCGCCGGCATGCCCGCTTCCAAGAGCTCCCGCAGCAGCCGCCACGGGCGGAGGAATCAAAGCGACGCTACGAACGGCGGGTCGGAGAACCATGAAAATCAGAAGCACAGAAATCAGGCCGACCATCGCCCATTGAACGATGTCGCGCATTAATGAAGGCGTAATCATCGGCGCCTCGAAGGCTTCGCCCAAAACGTCATCACCCAAAGATTGGAACTGGACGCACCGGACCGACACCACATCGGCAAGGCCGCTGGCTCGCTCTTCAGAGAATCCCATGATGTTCTTGACGGACTCTTCAAGCGTCTGGATCGTGGCCGCGTCGAGTTGGGCAAACTCCCGTATCGTATTGCCGTCGGCGTCTTCGACCTCATCATATTTCCCATCCACAAGGACCGAAACCGTTTGGCGCTGGAGCAAGGGAACCGTCTCGACCTTCTGGGACATCGTGCGGGTGATTTCGTAGAACGTCTCTCGGTCGAACTTGGAGCCGGTTCCGCCTGTTCCCGTGCCCGTCGTCGTGCCTGTTGAGCCCGGAGGCAGGTTCGAGCTCGAACCGGCGGCGCCGGCCTCGGCTGCGGCGGCCGCTGAAGCTCCCCCTTCGCCCAGGTGATTCTCTCTGCGAACTACCTGCCCGTCTGGGTCGTAGGATTCCGTCGAGGTCGATGTTTCCGCGAAGTCGAAATCCGTGCTTACCTGCGCGACGACCTTTCCGATGCCGACCGTGCGCGAAAGCATCGCTTCGATTCGATTCTTGACTCTGTCTTCGTATTCGACTTTGAAAGCCAGCCGGTCTCCCAATCCTGGAGCGCCGTCGTCGCCGGCGCCTTCATTGAGCATAACGCCCTCGCTGTCGATGATCGACACACCGCTCGATTCGAGCCCCTCGACCGCGCTTGAGACCAGCGCCGAAATGCCACGAACGTTCTTTGCCGTCAGACTCTGCCCGGAGCGAACCTTGACGAAGACCGAGGCGGTCGGACGAGTCGCCTCGCGAACGAACAGTGAGGGCTTGGGCAGGGCCAGATGAACGCGAGCACGCTCGATTCCCCTTATGACCATAATGGTCCGGGCGATCTCGCCCTCTATGCTGCGCTGATGTCGGACTTTCTGTTCGAATTCGGAGAGCCCAATGCCGGATTTATCCATCAGATCGTAACCGGCGACGCCGGTCGCGGGCAGCCCCTCTTCAGCCAGGGCCATCATCGCCAGATCAAACTGAACACTGGGAACCTCGATCGACGTCCCCGAGCTGTCCAATCGTGCGTCAATATCCATCCGGCGCAGCTTGGCGGCCGCCATGGCGGCTTCGCCGGGCGGCAACTCGCCGAAGACTTGCCGGTAATTGCCCGTCTTGGCCTGAAATACCAGGGCGGACAGGCCGATGATCGTGGCGGCCATAATGCCCAGAAACATCGCTCGTCGACCCGAGGCCTGCGAACCAAACAAATTTATTAGCTGCTCGAAAAACTGCTGCATCGTTCTCTCTTTCAATCGTTCCTAATTCTGATTTGTAATCACGGGCCCGGCCTTGCCTGGCCCCGTTCGGCGTCAGACCTGGAGCCGCATGATCTCCTGATACGCGCTGACCATTTTGTTGCGCACCTGAAGGAGCATCTTCATCGAAACTTCAGCTCGCTGCATTTCGATCAGCGTCTCGTGGATATTGGTCGTCTCGCCAGCGGCGAGCTTCTCCATCCGAACGTCCACGGTCTGCTGTAGCTCATTGACCTCACGAACCGAATCGGCCAGCACCTCGCCGAACGACTTCCCGTCGATGCTCCCCGCCTTGTCCGTTTCAATGGGTCGCAGTCCGGGAAGCTCCTTGCTTGGCGAAATCGAGCCCAGGCCTTGCAACGATCGAACGTGATTCTGAATTGCCATCGGGTCCATTGTGTCTTTGTCCTTCGTTTCCGATCTCTGGTGATTCGGCGAACGATCGTGATTCGACCGCCGCACTCAATAACTTCAGCTCAACCGAGCAGCTCCATCGCACCCTGGATCATCTCCTTCGAAGTGCGAGCAACGGCCATGTTGGCCTGATACGAGCGCGTCGCTTCGAGCATGTCTGCCATCTCTCGCATGACGCTGATGTTAGGCAGTTCGACGTATCCCTTGTTCTCACCCGTCTGAATTGCGTGCGGGTGAGTCGGGTCGAATCGAAGGATCGGCTCCGCGCCGTCTTCGCGAACTTCAGAAACCGTGACCGACTTGATCGCGGCTATCTCCTCGGCGGATAAAACCTCGCGAACGGCCAGATCGAGCTGAGATTCGAACGTGGCCGCGTCGAGCGGTTTGCTCTGGAGGATCGTCTCCTTGCGATTGTATGGGCCATCGGTTCCGGTCGTATGGATGTTCGCCAGGTTCTCCGCGATCACGCGAAGCCTGGTGCGTTGTGCCGTCATTCCGGCTGAAGCGATTTTTATTGCTGCGAAATCATCCATGGCTCAAAGCCCTCCGTCATTCGTTATCGAGTATCGTCTGGAGCGTGCGGATCTTGGCTTGAAGCATCCGAGCGGTCAGCTGAAACATGGCGGCGTTCTTGTCGAGCTCGCCCAGCTCCGTGTCCATGTTCACGTTGTTCCCGTCCAGGCCCATTGGTGTATCGCCTGTGGGCCCGATCACCGTCGCCAGCGTGTCGTCGCCGTATACCGCATTGACCTTGGCCGCGCTCAATTCGTCGGTCGTGGAGATCGTCGTGAGCGACTGATCGATTTCGTCGATTGCCAGCTGCATCGAGGCCTCGAAGTCTAACTTCTGCGCCGCGTAGCCCGGCGTATCGACGTTGGCCATGTTCGAGGAGATGATCCTCTGGTTGACCATCCGAAGATCGAGTGCCTTCCCCAGGACTTCGACTGTTTTGCCTAAGATTTCCATAAGTCCTCCCAGGGGCTCCGAGCCCGCTGCCCCGACTTAAGGCAAGTCAGATGCCAGAAACGAGCGCCAATTTTTCTCCGCAGTGTCAATCGGACTCGAGAGAAACAGATAGATGATGGGAAGCCTATAAAACTGATTTTACTAATCATATATGCGAATGATCTGGGCAAGAAACTGCGATTGACCGGATCACAGCTGTCGAGCCGGACTCGATTATTCTCTCAGAATCGCCAATTTTATGGCGATCGTCAGAGGTCCGCCGGAGATCAGGAAAAAATTGCCGGAACCGAAGGGCTGTCTGGAAAGGATTGCCCCGAACCTTCGGGACGCAATCCGAGCCTCAGGAATCGGGGCCAAACGGATCATCGCGAAAGCGAGAATCAGAGCCCCGAGGCAGATTCAGCAAGATCGTATTGATTCAATTTATTGCGAATGGTGCGGACGCTGACGCCCAGCATTTCGGCCGTTTTTGTGCGATTGCCGCCGGTCCGATCCAGCGTGGCGAGGATCATCTTGCGTTCCATCTCCTCGAGCGTCTTGCCGAAGAAGCCGGCGCCGGAACCGGAATCGCCAGGCGCGCTTCCCGCCAGGCGCTCATCGGTCGGCGCAAAATCATCGCATTGCCGCAAGTGGAGATCGCGAGATTGGATCTCGGATTGACGGGCCAGAAGGCAGGCGCGCTCTATCACGTTTTCCAGCTCACGCACGTTGCCCGGCCACGAATGCGCCATAAGAAAATCATCGATCTCCCCGCCAAAGCATTCAGCGGGCCGCCCTTCGCGCAAATACTTCGAGAGGAAGTGACGCGCCAGGAGCGGGATGTCTGTCGGGCGGTCGCAAAGCGACGGCAAGCGGAGTGATATGACGTTCAGGCGATAGTAGAGATCCTGGCGGAAATTGCCCTGCCGGACAAACTCCTCGATATCGCGATTCGTCGTCGCGATGACGCGGATGTCGAGCTTGATCGATTCGGTTCCGCCGACCGGG
>JAJFLK010000236.1 GCA_021772735.1 Candidatus Sumerlaeota bacterium
ACGAATCGCCCGTCATGATGATTGAGGGCCTGGACTTCATGACCCCCGATACGGGCTGATTGGTGCATCTCAAGAAGGCGGCGCTCGCGCAGCGGGCCGCCCCGATCGGTCTGGTGCCCGGCGTCTCCGTGCGTCACGACGACAAATTTCACCTCTTGACCCGCGTCGATGAACTTGCGCGAAGTGCCGCCGAAGAAAAATTCGGCGTCGTCCGGATGTGCACCGATGATCATCACTCTCATGATTTGCGTCCCATTCGATATGCGGTTTCGATCACCTGATGCGCTTCGAGGCCGATCTCGACGGGCAGAGCGCTCTCGCCACTACCATCGATGACCGATTTCAAGAACACATAAAGTTCATAGCCGAACGTCGCCGGAAAATCAGCGTTTTTCCGCAATCTCCAGCCGCAGATGCGTCGCCATCGCCGTTCGATCTCAGCCGTTCCAATCTGCCTCGCCGCGCCGCGCGGGCCATGAATCCGGATCGGCGAGCTGAATCCGCCCTCGGTCTCGATCATCCGATTGCGGAAAAAGAACTCCAGATGGCGTTCGTTCTCCCGGGCGAGGTTGCCGTGCCAGATGCTCGCCAGTTGACCGCTCCCCCCGCCCTCGAACGCCAGATCCAGTGTAGCCAGCCGCTCGATGCCCGAGATATGGGAGCCGTCGATCCGCGCGCTCCGGACGCGGGTCGGGCCGAAGAACCAATTCAGAATGTCCACATCGTGGATGCTGTGTTCGAGCAGGGCACCGCCACCGGAGCGATTTGGGTCGGCGCGCCAGTCCGAATCATAGACGCCGCCCAGAGGCAGATATTGGTCCTCGCGCATTCGGCAGAAAATCAGCTCGCCGTTCGCAGGATCGGCGGCCAGCTCCGCCAAGACGTTATAGGTCGGTGAGAATCGAAGGACCAACCCGATTTGATGGAGCCGCGCCGAGCGCCGCAACGCCGTGGCGACCTTGCGGGCTTCGGCCAGGTTCCGCCCCAGGGGTTTCTCCAGGAAGATGGCCTTCCCGGCGGCGACGGCGGCTCGGGTCAGTTCGAGGTGCGTGTCGGTCGGCGTGGCGATAATGACGGCATCAACCGCGTTGATGTCGCTCGCGCCGTCTGCGGCCCCGCCGTCCGAGCCGCCGTCCTTCCCGGCATCGAGCAACGCTCGGCCGCCTTCAAAGTATGCGCATCCCCACTGGCGTGCGATGCGCCTGCCCTTGGCGTGCTGCGCCCCGGCGACGGCCGTCAGCTCGACATCGAGCAAGCCACGCCGGGCGATATCCAAGACCGCCACGGCGTGCATTCTCCCGATGAACCCGATGCCGATGACGCCGACTCGGAGCCGCCGCTTTTGCTTTGCCAATGAAATCTGCCCCTGCTCGATGGAATGGCGCTCGGATGGAAAGTCTTAACGAGACGGCTGGCTTTCGTAGGTACGCAGTAGGCGCACTAAATCAGGATGGCCGCTCTGTTCGGCCACGTCCAATGGCGTCATTCCCTCATTATCCACAATATCAATCGACGCCCCAGCTTCAATCAACAGCGAGGTCATCTTCTCTTCCCCATTTGCACAAGCAAGGAAGAGAGGGGTCTGGCCAAAAATATTCAACCTGTTCAAGTCTGATTCCAAGTCAATTACAGCTTCAACTGTTGCCATGTTATTCGCCGCAGCGTAATGCAATACTGTGAACCCTTCGCAGTCCGCCAATTCGCCCTGTGCGCCAGCTTCGATAAGCAGGCGGGCGCACTCTGCGCTTCCCTCCATAGCAGCATAAAGGAGCGGCGTTTGCCCACATTCGCTTTCCGGCGCGTTGACGTCCGCACCCTTTTCGATAAGCCATTCCACGACCTCGGTCATGCCCCAAGCTGAAGCTCCGTGAATTGGGCTCGATCCCGAATTGTCTGCTACGTCGATCGGCGATCCGGCGGCGTAAAGCAGCTTGCAGACCGGAAGATCTCCTATTCCGGCAAACCCGTGTATCGGAAGGCTCCCGTCCTCGGCCACGGCAGACGCCAGCGCGCCGGCATCGAGAAAATATTGGACGGTTCGTTTCTTCGTGGGAAGCCCAGGAGTGTGGCCGAGCTCATGGAGCGGAGTACGGCCACTGCGGTCGGTGTGATTGATGTCGGCTCCGGAATCCATGAGCAGACGATACGCTTTGAAGTCAACATCATTGCCCACTGCGTACAATGGAGTTTGGCCATTATTAGTCTCTATCGACGGATTCGCACCAGCCTCAATTAATGTCTTCATGATCTCATGATCTGTGTGCATGCTTGCCCAGTACAAAGCGGATCTTCCACCTCCACCCCTAGCGTCCACTTGCGCACCTCTGGCCAGCAAGAGTCGAACGATCTCCAATCGCTTCGAGGTCGGGACCGAGCTATTGGCCCATGTCGCCGCGATAAGGGGTGTATCCTTCCACCCATTTTTCACCTCTATCGGATGGCCCAGATCGAGCAGTTCTGAAATGCCCGCTAGATTACCTCCAAGTAAAGCGTAGTGCAGGGGCGGCCCAATCTGGTCACCCTCTGAGCCCTCGATAGCCTCGGAGAGTTCGGTTTGGGACGCTGAGATTTGCAGCCCTTCATACGCTCTACGGTGTATCTCCGTGGGGAAGACCATCTGCGCAATGATGATGGATAAGGCGAAGAAGTGAATGGGACTTCCTCTAAATCAGAACGTGAAATGCGCGAGGACCGGATCGTGATCCGACATGCCTCGGGCGCCGTCGCCCTCGTAGCCTGCGGGCCAATCCGCATTGATATGCATGGGACGAACGCGATCGATGCGCCGCTTGAGCGCGGGCGAGACGAACAGGTGGTCAAGGGTCTGGGCCTGGCCTTGGTAGATATAGGTATAGGCCGCCGCGGCCGCGTCCTTGATCTGAATATCGTAGGTGTTGGTCATGCCCGATTTGTATAGCGCGGCGAGCTGGTCGCTCGGGTAGCGCGAATCAGGCGGCGTGAACGGATCGTCGGGCCGGGGATAGACGTTCAGGTCGCCGCCGATGACGATGAGTGCCTTGCGGTCGGCCTTGAGTAGGGTCTTGGCGATTGCGCCGTTGATGGCGGCCTGTTGGCGGCGGCGTTCGACGCGGTCGTTCGGGCGGCTGCTGAAATGATTCGCTACGGCGTGGAGGGTTTCGGAATCGCCTTCGCCGACCGATTTATTCCAGACGCGAAACGCGGCAACCTGTGCCGATCTGGAAAAAACAAATTCCCCGCCGCCGGGCATCGTCGCATTGAAAGCCTTCGGGTTGGCGATATCACGGTTCATCGCGTGGGGTTCGCCTTCGAATTCAATCGCGGGATTCGAGCCGAAAATGGGGTCGTCCGAGGAGACCGGGAGAAGTTCGACGCGGTCGGTCCGGTAGAGAAATCCACACGTGATCCCGCGTTGATCCGCGCCGTCGCGATCGAAGATGGCCTCATACCGGGGCCCGCCGTGGAACAGGATTTGGGCGGCGACTTCCTGGAGAACATCGGGGCGACCATCGGCGTTGTCGCGCGTGCCGACCGTAAAGGACGCGCCGGACATCGCGGCGATGTCCTGATCTTCAATTTCCTGGAACATCAGGATGTCCGGGTTGTGGAGATCCTGGACGATCTGAAGCGCGATCTCGTGCGTGCGGCCGACGTATTCCTCCTGGCTCGCGGGCGTGTAATTGAACCCCGCGTCGGGGTTATCGTTGCCGTCGAACGGGTCGTCGCGATAGTCATAGAGGTTCTCGACGTTGTATGTGGCGATGGAGAATTCGCGTTCCAAGTTCGGCCGCGCCATCGAGGAGCTGCCGAACGGATCGAATCCGACGATTGTGGAGATCTGAACGCCGGGCTGGATCGAATACTTTGAGAATCCGTAATAGACCGCGCCGACGGCGGGCCGGGCAAGCAGGTCGAACGTCCGGGCCGGGAATATCAGCGCGTTGGGATCGTTCTTTGCGCCGGCGACGCCAAGGCTGCCCATCAGGATGCGAAAGCCATTGCCGTCATCGAACGGTTCATCGCGGTTGTTATCGAGCGGATGCGGATCACGGAAGACCCGCGTGTGGTAACCGTGATCAGCGAATGGCGCGAAATCAGGCGAAGCCATATAGATTTCGCCAAAGTGATTACGCCCGGCGATGACGAGGCTTCCGGAGCGAAGCACGGCTCGCATGCCCTCGATGCGCTCCCAATATCGGTCCGCGTCGGCGACTTCGACGGGCGGATCGACGGCGACGGCCCGAACTTCGGCTTCGAGGTCGACGCCGGTCCGCACGAGGTCGGAGACGAGATATGGAAACTCGATGACCGTCATGTCGAAATTTTCGGTGACGTTGCCGCCGAGAATGATCTCGTCGCCGACGGTCGGCAAATAATCGCCCCGTTCGGAATCGAGCATTCGCTCGGCGCCGGTCATCACCAGGATTCCGTCGGAAGTCTCGGGGATACCGTCGGCCATCGCCATCGTATTTTGGATGAAGAATCCGTAGGTCGATTGGCCGCGACTCGTGATGAGAATGTGCTGGTGGACGACGCCCTGGACGGTGACGGGCTGGCCGGCAAACGGGCTTCGCGAGGCCGTCCCCTTTGAGCCATCCGCGACAAAGCCTTGAACCTCGCCGATGGGCTGAATGACAACCTGCGCCGAGGCGTGCGCGAAGCTCTGGATTGCTGCCGCAAAGCAGAGCAAGGAAGCCAGTTTGGATGTGCTGAATTGCATCGGTCGGTTCCTTCGGAGCCTCCCGGAATGCCTGGCGGGAGGTCGGTTTGTCATCGGTCGCGATCGAATTAATCGCGTATTCGGTCCAATGCCGAACGCCGAGATTAGCCGACCCGGAGGGCGCGCATCAAGGTCGAAGGCGGGCGCCTCAACGATAGCGAAGAGGAGAATCCACAGATTTCACCGATATTCACAGATTCGAAGAGAACGAACCATTATGGCCTCACTTTTTCAAATCCGTGAATATCGGTGAAATCTGTGGATTCTCTTCCTCTGCTCGGTCGATTCGTCAGCGTGGAAATCTACACATACGCTACTCAAGCGCCTGCTCGGCGATCATCTGCTCGCCGGAGTCGAGCATGTTCTGGACCTCGGCGACCTTGGGGTGATCTTCGCCCAGTTCGCGTTTGAACAGATCCAAGGCGCGGCGGGCGTTTGCCATCGAGGCGCGGTACTTGCCCGCTTGCCAATCGGCGCCGGCCTGATCGAGCAGAAACTGGGCCGGGCTCTGCGGGACTTCGGGCTGAGCCGGTTCGACGGCTTCGGGGGCTGCGCCGGCTGGCGATCGATCCTGAGCGGAGCCGGGTGCCGGGGTCGCCAGAGAGACGGTCCGGGGCTTCTGACCTGCGTCAGGGGATGGAGATGCCGGTTTTACGGGACGTGGGGCCTGCACCGGCGGGCTCGGCATCAGTGAAGACGCGGCAGACATAGGCCGCGGCGCGGGTGAGCCGGGGCCGGATGCCACAGGCGACTTCGCCTCAGTGGCGGCGTCATCATCATCGAAATCGACTTGGCGGATATTGCCCGAGCGAGCGCCGCCGAAATCGGCAACCTTCCAATACTTGCCTTCCTGCTTCATATCGATCTTCAGGTAGATGTAATAGGGGTCCGCCGCCTCGCCGACGTTCTTCTTGACGGTAAACGTCGTCAGGCTGCCCGCGCTCTTGGTGGCGACGATTTCGTTATCCGGATGATTGGGGATCCCCGCGGTCACGGCGAGCATCGCCTCGCGCTTCTGGATTGCCTTGGAGACGTTCGGGTCTGCCGCGGTATCCAGGCCGAACGTGCTTACCAGACCACCGGCAGATAGGGTCGCGTAGTTTTCCGTGAACCATTCGGCGTCGCTCTTTCGCACACATTCGAGCATGTCCCAGAGCGAGGAGCGCGTGACGCGGAAGCCTTCGCGAGTCTCGACGAAAATCCTGAACGCCTCCTCGGGCGTCTTCTGCTTCGCCTCGATCTCGGTCGGTGTGCAACCGACGAGCATGAGGCTCACTGCGAGAATCGCCATCAAAACAGGCCATACACGGGTTGTCCGCATCATCTCTCCTCTTGCGCACCGCAAGGCGCCGGAAGATCGGCCCTGCACGTTTTGTATTGTTGGCAGCCCTTGCCGCGTTCAATCCTGATCTGGACCGGCTAATACTTCAAGGTGATAAGACACTTGTTTATTGAATTGCTCATCGTCCTCTTCATCGATCTCGTTGCGACGATTGGCATGGTCCCGACCCTTCTGGTCTGTATCGTCTTCCTCGTGCTTGCGACCCTGGCGGCGCAGGTGATCGCCCGATGGCTGACGGACGCGATCCTGGGGACGGGGAGGTCCGGCGCGAATCGGCCAGGGCGGTCTTCGGGCGCAGAGCGCAAACGCATGCGGCGCGAGAAGAAGATTTGGGAAATGGGGGAGGAGGAACTGCGCGCCTGGCTGGAGCGTCATCCTGCCGATTCGACGGCACTCGGACGCCTGGGACGTTTGCTTAAGCAACGCGGAGACATCGAAGCCTACGCCCTTATCGTCGAGCAGGAACTTGCGGTTCGGGCGGATCTATCGACCGAGGAGAGCTGCATGAGGCATCACCAATTGGCCGATATTCTTGTCCGTCAGCTCGGCCGGCCCGATCGCGCTCGCGAAGTTCTCGAAACCTTTATTTCGATCTATCCGCACTCTTCGCAGGCGACTCTGACTCGCGAACGAATGCGAAACCTCGACGCCGAAGCCGATCCGCCGGGTCCCACTCGCGCTAAACCTCAAGCGCAAGCACGAACCAAGCGCGTGGTCCCGCCGTCCTCGCCGCCCGAGCCGGCGCCGCCAGGCGTATCCCCGGCCGAAGATCCGCGATATATGCCCCGGGGCTAGCGAGCTTCTCAGTCGGCAGGATCGCTCTTGTAAATGATTTCCTCGGGGTAGTGATTGTCTGCAAGAAATGTGCGGTATCCTTCGTCGCCTTTCAAATGCACGCCGAAAAACGCCGTCGAATACGCGTTGATGATTTCGTGAGCGGTCTCGCCGTCGAGGAAGTCGATGACTTCGTCGGGGTCGGTCATGCGCGGTCCCCGGCCGATGCCGTTGCCCGGCGTGGGAGCGAACTGAAAGAAATCCGAATACGTCCGATGCCCGCCGTCTTTGAGCTCGACAAAGTAGCGCGGCCCTCGCGATTCGTCGTAATAGAGACGGTTTTTCGCGGTGCCCTTGGGGCCGATCGAGTGATCCTCGGTCGAGATCATCACCATCACCGGCGTCGTGAAATTCGTTCGGTCGAAAAGGGAGGCCACCTGCGGGACGATCGCCTTGACGCGCGGATCGCGGCTGATCATCTCCGCCGTCGTGTATCCGCCGAACGACATGCCGGAGACTCCTATGCGCTCAAGATCAACGCGACCAAACAAAACTGGATCGGGATCATCCGCCCGGCTCGTGATCGCGGTGATCTGGTCGATCAGGAAACTGACGTCCTTGGGCCGGTGCACCATCGAAAGCCCACGCCAGGTGGTCTTGAACGGAACAACCTGATCGCCCACGGCCGTGACCAGGGCGTTCCCTGTGTGGTCCGGAGCGATGACGATGTATCCGTGCGATGCGAGATGATCGCACCAATACGTCGTGAAGAAACGCGGCAGACTGTTGCCGTGCGAGCTGATTAACAACGGCCACTTGCCCTCGGCCGCAGGGGCGTCGCGCACGGCGAAGTTCTCGAACTCCCCATCAAGGGCGGCCAGGTCCAGGTGCGTGCCGAACAGCTCGTCGCTCATTCGCACGAACTCGGCGCCGAGGTCCGGGTGACCGGATAAAAAATCTGAGAACTTGTTCGGCGGCATCGCGCGCGCGGCTTCGGCCGCCGGATACCAGATTTCGGTGACGAGCGTGCGCGGTGTTTTTGAAGAGGCGTCGGTTCGGGATTCATCGACGTAGACGCGCGTCGTTACGCCGACCGGATATGGCCCGGGCCGGCGCGGGTCAGGCAGATCCTGAGCATGGATCGAATGGGCGTGGATCGAAACCACAACACCGAAAACGAGGCCGATCAGAACGTGCAGGTCGCGGTGGGAATGGCGAGCATGCCGAATGTGCCGATTCTTCATCTTCATCGTTCGGAATCTTACGGCCCTCGAAGCCGGGATACAATAGCAGCCGCGCGGCATTCTATTTCCCCGCCGCGCGGGTAATCGTTCGGGCGATCTTATCGCCGAGGCGCGCGAACGAGGAGAGCGTTTTGGTCGGGATATTGTGAATGCGCTCGTAGAGCGCGGCGTTGGTCTGGAAAAAATCCTGCATCGCCAATAGCCGGTCGCGCTCGTAATTGTCCACGTTCTTATCCTTGCTCAATCCAGAGACGCATTCGCCCAGCAGGCCGATGGTCGGGTCGACCTCGCGTCGCTTGCGCTCCTCCAAGACAATGCGAAACATCTCCCAGACGTCTTCCATCGTCTCGAAGTAATCACGCCGGTCGCCCATGCGATGGACGACGCTGATGATGCCCCAGCCTTGGAGCTCTCGGATCGATGTGCTGACGTTCGATCGCGCGACAGAGAGAGTCGCGGCGATCTGCTCCGCGTTCAGAGGCTCGGGCCGGACGTATAACAAAGCATGGATCTGCGCGACGGTTCGGCTGATGCCCCACCGCGTCCCCATCTCGCCCCAGTGGAGGATGAACTTCTGGGCAAGGGGACTCAGCTCGACGCGTGCGGACGCTTTCGACGTGTCGGTCATGGCGGAACCTCCCTTTCGAACCGGCGTTTCTATCCTGTCAGAAATTATCGAACGCTGCGGCGGCACGCAAGTCCCGAAGCGCTGGAAAGATCTGCGTCTCTCCTCGCACGGCATGAATCGTTTTTGCACGAAATTTGGATTCGCCCGGGTCAGCGGTAATGCCGCCAGGTCTGCGAATCGTTGTTGGGGCTGATCCATTGATAAACGTATAGCGCGCCGGAGTTCACCCCCGTGGCGTCGGCCAAGGGCGCGCCCACGAGGAGCTTGTCGTCAAATCCGCCCACCGACCAGGCGAAGAAATCCTGGAACAACGGGCGGGGATTATCGAGGCGCAGGACCGGCAGACCGGTTCGCGTGCTGAAGACGTGCGCCGAGCCGGCTTCCTGCACGAATGTGCTGTCATGATGCGCGTCGATAATGACGAAGTCTCCGTGAATGAACACCGATGTGCTGAACTGCTCGTCTTTGAGGGCTCCGGGCCTGTTGAAGACATGCATCAGGGCGCCGGTTTGCAGGTCGAACTGGTATGCGGTGCCGGCGTTGGG
>JAJFLK010000237.1 GCA_021772735.1 Candidatus Sumerlaeota bacterium
CGCTACTTTGATACCTTGGGACTCGCGAGCCTGCTGGACATGCATCTGGCTCGGCAAGGTCAATCATGAACCGCCGTATACGGAACCGTACGTACGGTGGTGTGGGAGGACGGGGGGAGCAATCCCCCCTCCTACCCGATCAAACTCGGTTCGCATTCGGCGAGTTGTCCGGCGCGCCATAAACGTTTTCTGCGCTATTTACCGCGGCCGGGGCCGAGTTGGATTTCAAAAATTTTGAAATCTGCGAACCATTCGTCCCGTGCGTTCGTAATTAAGTTTCCGATGCGCGAATCTCGGCTTGCGCGGTCTTGCCGGTTAACATAAAATTTGACCCGAGGGTCGGTCTGCATGCCCGCTTCAGATATGTCAGGCCGGGCCGAGCATGATTCCAAACGAAAGCCTCTCGACGATCTTCCTTGACCTCATTCACGCAAACCTCCCCCGTCAATTCTGAACACGCCTCGGCTCGCAATCCCGAAGATGCGGTGAAGTCGATCGCGGAGTTCATGGCCCCGGCCGTCCGTCGGGTCGATGAGATTCTGTGCCAATCACTCGATTCGGAGAGCGATCTTATCCGCGAAGTCGGCGATTACATTGCCTTCACCCGGGGCAAGAAGCTGCGCCCGATGCTCGCGATGCTGATGACGAAGACGCTTGCGCCCGACGCTCCGGCTCCAGTTGAGGTCGCCGCCGCGATCGAATTGATCCATGTCGCGACGCTTGTCCACGATGACGTGATCGACAAGGCCTCGATGCGCCGTGGACGAGCTTCGGTCAACGCCAAATGGGGCGATGAAGTTGCGATTCTGATGGCTGACTATCTATATGCTCATGCCTTCGATCTGGCATTGACCTCTCTCAAACCCGAAGTGATGCGCGTGCTGTGCGGCGTGACCAAGCGCATGTGCGAGGGAGAAATGTTCCAACTCCGCCTCGATAAGCGTGAGTTCACACTTGAGGATTATTACCACGTCATCGAGCGCAAAACCGGATCGCTGTTCGCGGCCAGCGCGTCTCTCGGCGCGTTGCTCGCCGGGGGCTCGCCGGACCAAATTCTGGCGGCCCGGGGTTTCGGCAACGATTTTGGGATGGCATTTCAGATCACGGACGACGCTCTGGATTACGTCGCCCACGATCAGCAATGGGGCAAGGATATCGGCATGGACGCCTCGGGGGGCAAACAGACGCTGCCATTGCTCCTGGCGTTGGCCGAAGCCACGCCCGAGGATCGGGCATTTATCGAGGGCTGGACTCGCAATGGACACGGCCTGGATGACATCGTCAAGATGATCGACCGATACCAGGGCGTGGAGCGGGCGATGGTCAAGGCTCGGGGATATGCCAAGCGGGCGAACGAATCGCTTCAGGCCATGGGCCATGTTGATTCGCCCGGCTTCGAGCAGCTTGCCTCGCTAGCGCCATACGTCGTCAGCCGCGCCTACTAGGGCCTGCGCCCGTTTCACGCGACTCTGGCCGATTCTCTCATCGATTTCAAATCTGCCGTCCGAATGCACCCTTTAACGGGGTCAAGCGACGTCCGCTTTTTGCCGATAGGTGAACTGGGCGGTCCAGGGCCAACAGCTATGGCCATGCCATGCCCGCGCGCGCCAATTACCTTACGCGGCAGACCGATGAGACGCCGTCCGAGATAACATGATAACCAAGAATCCCGCTTCGCGATCGGTCATCATCCGCCCCTCGGGCAATATCGAGGCGCTGACGGCCGAGCATTATCGACAGACCGTCCGGCCTTTGCTCGATGAGGGATATCGATTCATCATTTTCGACATGGTCGATACGAATTATCTCACCTCGGCGGGCCTTGGCCTGCTCGTCGAGATCCATAACAGTGTGAGCCGCCAGAACGGATCGCTCAGGCTGATCAATTGCGAACGTCGGATTATCGACCTGCTCAAACAGACGCGCCTCGATACGGTCTTCGACGCCATCCAGGGCGAGGAGAGCGGGCCGGTCCCCTATGACGAATTGCACGCGGTGATGAGCGAAGAGATTCTTTTCTCTTCGCAACTTCACGAGATGGCCGAGTGCTCCCTGCGGGCGAGCGACCCGGCCGAGATCGCCGACCTGATGCTCAAAGGCGCTACCCGCGCGTGCAAGCATTCTCGCGGCGCATTTTATTTCATCCACGAGGATGGGCTGAACGCCACGCTGGCGGCCACTTCTGAGCTCGAAGATGCGATCGAGGATGCCGCACGAACCCTGATTTTCCCGACGCCGGATTTCGCGGAGGCGATGCAGGGGGCGAACAAAGTCATCCACATTGATGCGCGCAAGACTGACAACGAGCATCTGGGCGAGATTGTCTCCCGGCTCTCGTTCACGCACGGATTGTTCGTGCCGATTCGCGGCAACGCGCGTTGCTTCGGTTTCGCAGTGCTCGAATGGGCCGCGCATCACAAGGCGTTCGAGAACCTCGTTCCCACACTTGAGACGTATTCGAACATCTGCGGCCTTGCCCTGGAGAAGGCGTCGCTCCTCGTTCAGTTCGAGTCTCAGAACAATGACCTCCAAAAGACCCTCGTCTCGGTTCAGAGGTTTCAGAACACGCTGGTCGACGTCGGCAAGCTCGCCTCGCTTGGCGCCGTCATCTCGGGGCTGGGCCATCTACTGAACAACAAACTCGTGCCGATCATGGGTTACTCGCAGATGCTCAGCACAAGCGAAGACATGTCTGAGAAGAGCCGAAAGCAACTTGGAGCCGTGAGCACTGCGGCGGTCGAGCTCAAAGAGTTGATGGAGAAGATCATCAAAGTCAGCGGGGCACGCGAGATCTCCCAGGATCTTGTCGATATCAACGAGTTGGTGAATAAAACCATCACTCTTCTGGGGTATGAAATCGAGAACCGGGACGTCGCCATTCGCTTGTGTCTAGCCGAAAGTCTGCCCCTCGTTCTCGGCGATCATGATTTGTTGATTCAGGCTCTAATCGCGACCGTCCACAGAGCGTGCACGTCGTTCCCCTCCGACCGCGAAGAGCGTTGGATCACGATCCTCACCGCTGACAAAGGGAACGCGGTCGAGATCACCATCGAAGACAACGGCGAAGGCCTTGGCGACATGACCGAACAGGAGTGGCTCGATCCGCTTGTTCCCTATACGGAGCTGGACGCAGGCCGCATTTTCAATTACAGCATTCCGCGCAGCGTGCTCAAGCGCCATAACGGAACGATCACGCTAGAAGAAAAAGAATCCGGCGGCACGATCGTAAAGATGATGATTCCGATCGCGCGAATTGACGCGAGCCGAGAATCCATCGAATATCCCGAGAAGCAGATCGCTTGAATTTATCGCGAGTCTCGTCCGCCAAGCGCGGTCCGATGGATCGCCTGGGCCGCACTCGTCCCGTAAAACCTGAAGTGCCAGGGTTCGGGTGAATATCCCGTGCTGTGCGCGTTGGCCTCGGTATAGCTGATCGCGAAGCCGAACTCGGGCGCGCGGCGGCGAAGCCAGCGCCCG